>CAYGPY010000216.1:1675-5240 GCA_964351765.1 uncultured Vampirovibrionales bacterium | reverse complement strand
CATCGCTACACGTGGGCTGGCGGAACAAGCAGCTACACCATCGCCACAAGCTTTACCATGGGTGGCTTTGCCAGTGACGTTGTTGCGATGGCCATTGATCAAGCCGAAGACACCATCGCCTTTCTGGACAAAGATGCCGTACAACCTAACATTCAGATTTATGCCAACCGAAAAGCAGCTAGCACACCTGCCTTAACCACCAAAACACTCGGTGCGCTTGGCTCCAAAGAGCCTGATAACCCTACAGGATTGGCAATTAATGGCCGAAACGGTGACTTCCTTATTCTTGACTCCGATCAAAAAGGGAGCAACCCTAATTACTACGTAAACCTGTTGGTGATTGACCCTACTGTCAGTCGTGTTAAAAAGACCTTTAAAATCTATACTAAAAACACCAACACAAAGATCCCTATCTCATCTGATTTATCTGCCGAAACCAATTTCAAAATTCATTATGATGATGCCAAAAATATCGTCTATCTGGTTTCGCCCAGCACAGAGAAGATTATCCCGATGACTCTGCCAGAGTTTCTTGAGTAAACCTTCATCTCTGTGATACTTAATTAAACCAAGTATGGCCTTCTTTGTTGAGAAGAACGGCTTTAATATCAATGCAAAAACCGTCACGATGCCCCATAAATCCACCCAGGCCATTATTAAGTGCTTTGGATGATGATACGACTCGGTGGCACGGAATAATTAACGGAATCGGATTAGCACGCATACCTTGTCCCACAGCACGAGCCGCTTTAGGTGAGCCCGCTTGCTCAGCCAGTTGACCATAAGTAACTGTTTTTCCATACGGTACTCTAAACAAAGTTTTCCATAATGTTTTATGAAAAACAGATTTGTAATGCGTTTCAATATAATCCCAATCAATGGGCACATCTGAGAAATCAACTCGTTGACCACTTAGATACGCATCCAGCTTTCCTTCCAAAGTACGGAACCAATCCGGTGCATCCGTCATTAGAGTATTAGAAAAAGCGTGATTTCTTAAATCGGAATCGGTATAAAAACCCGATTCGATAACACCTTTTTGGGTTGCTTTTACATAAAGAGAAAAGGCGGTGGGTTGAGCTGAATTAGGGTCAGTAAAATCAATAATTCGTTCGAAAAAAGCATTACCGGTTGCTGGCGTCGTATCAAATTCTGTTGGAGCCACCATAAGTGAAGCCATAATACCAATCCCCTGAATTAATCGTGTGCATGAAACACATCGATTATAGCAGCATCGGAATAATTCTCAAAAGTATCGGAACCAATTGCATAGAGAAACTAGCACCTGAACTTCTTGATGTTCTTGGACTCGGACTACTATTACCTGAAGACGACGCTGTAGCAGAACCTCCAGAGGTACCACCAGCGGCGGCCACAGCAATAATACGTTCTAAACGCTCATCGGGTGCAAGCTCTGGCGAAGTGCTATTAAACACCTTTTGTTCAAGGCGATCTAAGCGCATTTCAACAGGCTCTTGGCTGTAAGAGCGATTCAGTACATCTTGCTCAACGTGACCGAGGGCCGAAATCATATCAGGCGTAACCGCGTTATGCACCGACTGAGAAGGTGTTTGATAGCCCTGTTGATTTTGTTGATACGTTTGTTGAGAACCTTGTTGATAGTTATTAGGTTGGTACGTTGTTTGTGTTGTGGCAGGGTATGTAGGATAAGCAGGTTGAGAATGTTGTTGCTGCGGTACTGGTTGCACCCCTTGTTGCTTCATATAGTCTTCAACCGAGTTGTCTTGGTAAGCCGTTTGATTAGGTTGATACGATTGATCGTTGGCTGCCGAGGCAACACTACCAGCTTGATGTACAGGACCAAAAACCATTAAGGATAAATTATCAACACGGCTATAAAACGGGCCGTTTTGCTTCATTTTAAAAACACTGATTTCCAAACGATCTAAACGTTTTTCAAGGGGTTCGTTTTTATGTAAGCGACCCAACACACGGTATTCCAAATCATTCACCGCAGGGTAATCCACGGTATCATCGGCAATGGTGGAGCGGGGTTGTTGTTGCTGTTGCTGCATTTCTGGTGGTATTGTTGATAGACCACGAGGAATCGAATGGGTGTTGGTATTCATCTGAGACGATGTATTTACAGACGAAGAGGCCACGGATTGATTGTTTTGGTATTGAGCTTGAGCTTGTGGTTGCTGATGATCAGGAGCTAATACCACTGGGACATTTCCAATCATTTTAATTTTTTGACCTTGATACGATTGATGTGATGCTGTTGGGGTCGTGTTCTCCTGTGTATTGGCTGTTGAGTGTGTTGCTCTTGGCACCGATGGTGTCGATGCATGATTTTTAAGAGGCTTTAACGCCTCTGACTTAGCCGTTTGTTTAGAACTATATGGAGACAGGCGTAAAACAACTTCAAGACGCATCACACGAGCATCAAGCGTGTTAGGAGATGCATTTAAACCTTCAGGCTGAGCCATTTTAGGGTTCACTTGCCCAAACACCGCCGTTTCAAGGCGTTCAATACGTGCTTCAGGCTTTTCTTTGCTGTGGCTTTTAGTAAACAGAGTATGTTCAATACGCGAAATTCGATTCAAAAACTGTTTATCTTTGGTGGCTGAAAATGAAGATAACGGCACAACAACCATCACAAGTAAGGCCACTATAAAGGCGATTGCATTCGTGTTTCTACTCAATTTAGGCACTAAAAGCTGAGTCATCAATGGGATTCCTACCCTTCTGTGTTTACGGATGTATTTGCTGAAACCTGTAGGCGTTACGGTTTTAAAAAGCGCCTTTATCCATTATCGTCAAAAAAAAAGGCATTCTTTAACAGTATCACCTAAATGTTACGACGATGATAACCCCGTTTTGTTCTCAGAATCGGTAAAAGCCTTAACACAATCGTCTTTTCTAACATCAAAAAGGTGACAAGCAAAGATATGAAACGCTTTAGAAAAATCTAAAAACCATAGAAAACACACTTAAATCGATAGAAATTGCATAAAATACTGAGTATATATTTAATATATCTTAATATAGAGGCATAAAATAGCAATTTTATATACTTAGTATTGTTTATTTATTTAACACGTCTCAATGACAGATCAACCATTCAACTTATTTTCATCTCTCATCCTCAATAAATCAACGTGTTATGTTTACCACCTCTCAATAACAGGAGAACACTCCTATGGGATTCGCAGCCAGTCAGGCAAGATTTCTGACGCTCACGGCGCGAAAAAGCGACCTAGAGCTTCAAGGCCAGTTTATCAACCAAGCACGGTTGCAACTGGCTAATGTTACCGGTGCGCTTTTTACCATCTCCAGCAACCTCGAACCTGAATCTCCTGAAGCTCAACAGCTTCAAGCTAGAATTGCCGCCATTCAGGCGATTGATAAATCTCTAGAACTTCAGTTACGTCGTGTTGATACTCAACGAGATGCCGTGCAAACAGAAATCGATGCCGTCCGAAAAGTGATCGGAAAAAACATCGCTAGTACCTTTAAGACCTTTGGATAAGCGTAAGTATTTTTTACTTATGAATCATTACTGATACAATGAATTTGTTTCATTTAAAGTAATGACAAGGAC
>CAYGPY010000216.1:0-1665 GCA_964351765.1 uncultured Vampirovibrionales bacterium | reverse complement strand
TCCGAAAAGTGATCGGAAAAAACATCGCTAGTACCTTTAAGACCTTTGGATAAGTAACGCATTCATTTGTTACTTGTTAATCATTACTGATACAATGAACTCGTTTCATATAAAGTAATCACAAGGACACAACCCTTGACCTCCAAAGCACTTGGCACTACCGGTGAAACCTTTGCTGAGCATTTTTTACAGCGCAAAGGCTATACAACGCTTGCTAAAAACTGGCGTAACGGTCGTCATGGTGAATTAGATTTAATTATGTACCTGCCCCCTTCCCCAACAATGGAAGAGCAGGGTATTTTGGTGTTTGTAGAAGTAAAAACACGTAAGTCCCGACAGTTTGGGCACCCTGTGGAATCCATAACCCCAACCAAACAACAGCAATTGGTAACCTTAGCCGAAGCCTATTTAGTCGCTTCAAGTGACACGTTACTATCACACCCCTACCATTCCATTCGGTTTGATGCGGTGACCGTGGAAGTTCATTCAAAACAAAGTGACTATCCCATACAGCATTTTGAAAATATTATTGGCTGAATTAAAACGCCCAGTCCAAAGTAGTCTGTGATCCATCATCCCGTGAATTTATATATCAAGGCTATAATAGATTCAGAACAATCGTTTACACGAGATGGGTTTCAATTTTTTATGAGTGAGCTAGAGAATACCGATGCAGCGGCCGAGGAAAACACCTCCACTACCGAGTTACATCAGGTGCAGTTTTTGCCTACCAACAAAACCATTACCATCGATAAAAACACAACATTACGTGAAGCCGCTCACCTAGCAGGGGTTAGCGTTCACGACAGATGTGGGGGTATGGGAGCCTGCTGTAACTGTGTGGTTACCGTGGTTGAAGGCATGGATAAAATTTGCGAAAAAACCGTGATTGAAGATGCTGTTTTTTACTTGGATGCCAACGACAGATTATCATGCCAATGTAAGATCTCTGGTGATGTGGTTCTCAATGTTCTATAATGAAACAAACGTGTTGATTCCACTTCTATAAGCATACATAGCATTTTATTCAAACAGCACAGAAAGTTGGCCTTCTTATGAACACTAAATCACGTCTATTTTCTCGCCACTCAGGTAGTGTGCAGAACCAAATGCCTATTTTGTTTATTAGCTTGTTTGCTTTGGTTGCCGTCTTTATTATTGGTGCCTCCTTCATCAAAAAACCAGCTGATGGTGCTGAAGGCCTTACCATCGATATGCCCAAAGTTGAAGCAGCCACGCAAGACAATGCGGATAAGGCTGATACCTATAAAGACTGGCTTGAAGATGCCGATGGCTATGAAAAAGGTGTGGTGGACGCTGAAGCCAAAAAGAAACCTTTAATTGTCTACTTTTACGCCCCATGGTGCCCTTACTGCAAGCGCTTTGACGCCAATGTGCTTTCTAAAAAAGACGTGATTAAGTACATGAAAAAAACCGTGAACGTACGTATTTACCCTGATAAAGGTATGGATCGAGAACGAGCCATTATGCAAGACTTTGGAGCCACTGGTTTCCCTACCTTCTTTGTAAAACACCCTGGTGGCGAGTTTGTTGAGGTTGAAGCCCAATCACCCGATGAAGCACGCTACCGTACTCCTGAAGAGTTCATTGAGGCCATTAAAAACGCAAAATAAGATGCTTTTATGTTTACTTTAATGGCAAAAC
>CAYGPY010000215.1:0-5260 GCA_964351765.1 uncultured Vampirovibrionales bacterium | reverse complement strand
TATGACAAGGGTGTGGATAAAAAACTACTGGATAACAAACAGGCTGAATACAAAGATTTTAGTGGCTTCCAGCTCCTAACGCGCACGGGTGATATTCGCATTCCTCACCTCACTTTTAGTGAGCCCTTAAAGGTTGAAATGCAACATTTTGGCCACTGTATTCTGGATAAAAAAACGCCCAAGACTGACTGGAAAGCAGCTTACGAAGTGGTTCGTATTCTAGAAGCGGCTCAAGAATCATTAAAAAACAACGGCAGTGTCATTCGGTTTAAATAATGCTTTATTCGTTTTGTTGATCACGTAACCCATCCTTTTATGCCTGCAACTAAGCCCATTCATGCCATTATTATCCCCTCTTATAACGAGGGGGAAAACTTGCCGTGGGTGATTAAAGAAGCGTTTGAAGAACTTCAGAAAGCCAACGAACCCTACGAGGTTGTGGTGATTGACGATGCCAGTACGGATGACACCCCTCAGATTTTAGCCACGTTACAGCAAACCTATCCTGAACTCACCGTAATTCGAAATACCCATAACATTGGGTGTCACCCCTCCACCTTAATTGGTTGGCGTGCTTGCCAAGCACCCTATCAGTGGTTTATTCCCGGTGATGGTCAAATCCCTGCTAATGAGCTCCACGCCTTTTTAGCCAAGGCTAAAGAGGGGCACGATGTGGTTTACAGTTGGCGTGTGGATAGAGCCGATCCGTTTCACCGTCGTTTGATTAGTCAGATTTATAATTTATTAGTACGCACGTTGTTTGGCATTCCGGTGCATGATGCGGACTCCTCATCGCTCTTAACCAAGCACGCTATTGATACCATTTTACCCAAACTGCGCAGTGATAGCGCCTTTATTACGGTTGAAATCTTAATTGAATCCCGTGATCACAACCTACCCATTGGCGAAGTAAACATTGGTCATCGCCCCAGAACGGCCGGTATCGCACGAGGCGTGAACATTAAAGACTTGATGATGGTGCCCCTCAACTTACTGAGTATGGTGTGGTGGTTTTGGCAACGTAAATTTAAATAAAAGAGTTTAATAAAAACCTAAAAGTACAAAGCCTCAACGTAAGAAATTAAAAACAGAGAGAGACATCACAATGAGTACAAAATCAGTATTGGTAACCGGTGGCGCTGGTCTAATTGGATCGCACTTAGTGGACTTGTTATTATCCAAAGGCCACAAAGTCAAAGTACTAGACAACCTCGATCCGCAAACACATCCCGAAGGAAAACCACCTTGGATTCCGGCGGATGTGGAATTTATTCATGGCGATATGCGCTCAGATGCTGATGTTCTTAAGGCACTACAAGGTGTTCAATGGGTATTTCACCAAGCCGCCTTTGGTGGGTTTACCACGGGCTTAACCCAATATATGGATGTGAATGCCACAGGGACAACCCGTATCTTTGAACTCATTCGTGAACATAACTTGCCTGTTGAAAAAATAGTCGCCGCATCGTCTCAAGCTATTTATGGCGAAGGCTTATATGAATGTGCGAAGCACGGCAAACAAGTGCCACCCATGCGTATGCGGGATCAACTTCTAGCTGGCGAATGGGAATCACGTTGCCCTGCTGATGATTGTGGTTTGCCAATGACACCGACTCTCACCCCAGAGAACTCGGTAATTAATGGCGAAACCATTTATGCCATTAGTAAGCTCGCCGAAGAGAAACTCACACTCGGATTGGGCAAACTCCTCAACATTCCAACCGTGGCACTTCGCTATGCGGTAACCTATGGCCCACGTCAATCGATTTTCAATCCGTACACGGGTGTGGTTTCCATTTTCTCAACACAGCTCTTAAACAACCAAGCTCCTGTGATTTATGAAAACGGAACACAGACTCGTGACTTTACCTTTGTCAGTGATATTGCAGCAGCCAACCTGTTTGTGATGGAGCATCCTGATACAGCCCACCAAGTATTTAATGTAGGCCGAGGCGTTCCGGTTCAAATTCAGGAGTTGGTTAATAACTTAGCAACTATTTACGACTCCCCTTTAAAAGCCAACATCACTGGTGATTTCAGACCGGGCGATGTGCGTCACTTTGTGCACGATGCGAGTAAATTAAAATCCCTTGGCTGGAAGCCTGAAGTGTCACTTGAAGAAGGCTTGCGTAAGTATGTCGACTGGATCCAGACTCAGGGCAACATTAAAAACTACTTTAACGAAGCCCAAGATCGTTTGAAAAAACTGCGCGTAGTGGTCGCCCGCTAAACAACAAACGTGGAGCAACCCTAATTTATGTGTGGTATCTTTGGCATCGTCTCACCCACTTCCGATACACCTTTGCTGTCGGAAGACTTAAGCACGACTGCCATTGATCATGCCTTTGGACAAACCAAACATCGAGGCCCTGATGCTAGCAACCTCACCTGGTTAAGTAGCAACGCAACAGTACGAACCGCCTCACCCTTAAACACCGCAGCTAACACATCAGAGCAACCCTTTGGTGTGCTTGGGCATCACCGACTCAGTATTATTGATCTCAGTGAACACGCTTCTCAACCGATGGTGGATACTCAACAACGCTATGTATTAACGTTTAATGGCGAGATTTACAACTACAAAGCGCTCAAAAAAGAATGCGAAGCTCATCCCACACCTTGGGTGTTTCAATCCGATTCTGACAGTGACGTATTACTCGCGCTCTATCATTATTATCGTGATGATATTCCCACGTTTTTAAACAAGCTCAACGGCATGTTCGCCTTTGCTATTTTTGATCGTGAGCGAAACAAGCTGGTGTGTGCGCGTGATCGCCTTGGCATTAAGCCTTTTTATTACAGCACCTTAAACGATAACACCTTTGCCTTTGCGAGCGAAGTAAAAAGCTTGGTGACCCTCCCCACCTGCAAAAGACAGATTAATAAAATTGCATTACTCGAACATTTTACGTTTCAAAACACCTTTGGCGAGAAGACATTACTCGAAGATATTCACTTGTTATCAGCGGGGCATTATATTGAGCACGATCTCAACACCGGCTTACAAAAAAAGGATCAATACTGGCAAGCAACGCCGAGCATTGATTCTAAAAAAGACACGGGCACCTTTGCTCAGGAGTTATCTGAAACAATATCGGATGCCGTTCAATCGCAACTCATGAGTGATGTTCCCGTAGGGAGTTTTTTAAGTGGTGGTATGGATACCGGTGCTATTACAGCACTCGGTGCCAAAGGCTGGCACGAGGATAAAACCCACAGCGATCCGTTTCATACTTTTACCGTGGGCTTTGAGTTAGAGGACATCACCAACGATCTTGAAAGCCACTTTGACGAGCGCGAAGATGCGCGGGCGATGGCAGAGATCTTTAAAACAACGCATCATGAAACACTCATTACAAAAAACCAGATGCCCGAACTGCTTTCAAAAACCGTCTGGCATCTCGATGATTTTCGAGCGGGCATTAGCTATCAAAATTTAGTAGCCAGCCAACTTGCTTCAGATTCGGTTACCGTTACATTATCAGGCGTGGGCGGAGACGAGCTTTTTGGAGGTTATCCATGGCGCTACGCCACCATTTTAAACGAAACGGGCAAGCAATTTGATGCCTATTTTTCGTGGTGGAATCGCCTGTTAACCGATGACGAAAAAAAGAAATTATTCACACCTGAAATTAGCAACATGTTTAACCATTGGTCGAGTCGAGATAGTTTTGATGAAATATTATCCAATCTTCCTGAAACAGAATCACCTTTAGAAACAGCGTTGCTATTTGAGCTTAATACGTTCTTACATGGCTTGTTAGTGGTTGAAGATCGTTTGAGTATGGCACATCATTTGGAGTCTCGTGTGCCGTTACTTGATAACACCGTCATTGATTTAGCCCTAACCATGCCGGCGTCGATTAAATACAATCGTGAGGGTGAGACACAAGCCTCTTCAGGCAAATGGATTTTAAAAGAAGCATTAAAATCATTTCTTCCCAATGAGGTGATTAACCGACGCAAGCAAGGCTTTACACCACCGGATGCCACATGGTTTCGTCAGCATCACAAGGGTTTTATTGAAGGCATGCTGCTCAGTAAGAAGACTTTAGATCGAGGTTGGTTTAATCCATCAGAGTTAAGACGTATTCTTGACGAGCATGAATCCGGCAAGAAGAATCATCGCTTTTTAATTTGGTCGCTTCTTTGCTTTGAACAATGGCAACACCATTTTTTGGATTAGCGCCTTGTAATACGCTAGCAAAGTAATTCTCAAAGGAAAACCCTCTTGACGTTAATCAAGAGGGTTGACAGATCTCTACTCAGTTACGATTGAGTGTGTCGAGTAAGTAGTCGTAGTGTGTCGAGTGTTTTTATTTCGTTTTATAGTTTGTGTACTTTATGTGTTACATCGTTTCCGTTAATGATTAGGCTTGGAAGAAGCTAAACATTTGTTGGAACATCTGCATCATCATCTGCATCATTTGGCTGAACATCTGTTGGAAGGATTCCATTCCACCAAACTGTGGGGCAGGAGCTGCAATAGTTTGGTTAGCGTTCATTGATGTATCGAGTACTGAACCAGCGGTACCAGCTCCGGCAACAGCGCCACCAGCATTAGCTGAACCAGCCGTTCCGGCTCCGGCCGTACCAGCACCAGCGGTACCAGCTCCGGCAACAGCGCCACCAGCGTTAGCTGAACCTGCACCAGCGGTTGAACTTGAACCCGTTCCAGCGATACCAGCACCACCATTATTGTGGTAAGCAGGATCACAGTCTTGAGGTTGGTTGTATACAGGTGGTGTGACATCGTTGGATGAATCATTGTTGTATACAGGTGGGTTGTAAGTTGGTGGGTTGTATACAGGTGGTGTTACATCATTAGATGAATCATTGTTGTATACAGGTGGGTTATAGGTTGGTGGGTTATAGGTTGGTGGATTGTAGGTTGGTGGATTGTATACAGGTGGTGTTACATCGTTAGATGAATCATAGTTGGTTTCCATTGTTACACCGTAGTTGGTGCCGTATACAGGATTTTGAACATCTTTGTAAACCGGTACATCTTTGTAAATTGGCTCACCTTGTTCGTAACTCACAACTTGGTCTTGAACAGTGCGAGTTTTTTGAACTTCCACATCTCTGTGGCGTGTTTCTGTATCGTATACGGTGTTGTACTTAGTTACAGGTACTTGCTCATCAACGTAGATGGTTTTTTCAACGTCGCGGTACTTGGTTACAGGTACTTGCTCGTCAACGTATATGGTTTTTTCAACGTCGCGGTACTTGGTTACAGGTACTTGCTCGTCAACGTATA
>CAYGPY010000214.1:412-5294 GCA_964351765.1 uncultured Vampirovibrionales bacterium | reverse complement strand
ATAGGACTTTCTAATTCTAAGTTTACATCAGCAATCCCTGAAATTCAGAATTTTGTTAATCAAGCTAAAGAAACTAAATTTTCGTTTTTCTTTATTGATCCAACAGGCTGGACTGGTTTTGGTATGGATCAGATAAAGACTTTACTCAGAGAGAATCAAGGAGAAGTTTTTGTCAATCTTATGATTCAGCATATAAGACGTTTTATTGATCAAGAAGATAATAAGCCTTCATTTGAGGAGCTTTTTGGTATGAAACGAACAGAAGAAATACTGGAGAAGGTTAAAAACTTAAACGAACTCGAAAAAGATGAGGTTATTGTGGAAGAATATTGCAAAACTCTTAAAGAGATTGCGGGATATCAATATGTTGCTCACACTTTGATATTTAATCCTGATATTTCAAGGAGTCATTTTTACTTGATATATGGTACTCGTAATATTGTTGGATTAAACGAATTTACCAGGATTGGTGATAAGATTTTAGAGCATCAAAAGACAGAAAGAGAAGTAATAAAAGAAAATAAGAAGTTCAAAGAAACGCTTCAAGGTAATATTTTTGAACAAGAGGAATTTGCTAGTATCAAGGCTGAGGGAAACTATGTTGACGTACTAGTAACAAAGTACCGTGGTCAGGCTAAAGAAAAGATACGAAATGTATTAAAATTAGGTAGGGTTATTGAGTATGATGAATTGATGGGGTTTGCATTGGAATTACCCATGATGAGTCAGAAAATATTAAAAGCATTTTTAGCAGAATGGAAAAAAGAAGGAAAAATAATCTATTCTGGTGGTGTTAAGCAAGTGCCTAAAATGAGGGAAGGACATTGTGTCCAATGGATACTTTAAATCTTTAATTGGAAAGCTGTTTTGTTTTAGGGAATTCATCGTAAGTCTTGCCTTTGAGTAAACGTCCATTTTTAGATTTCTGTACGCCCCCCCACTGTTTAAAGAAAAATGGTGTTTTTAATTTTTGACATTGTTTTTGAATATTTGTGACCCATTTTTCCTCCATTGCCCGTGCGCCCGGGCCGCTTTCTCCACCAACGATGACCCAGTCTATATTTTTTAAATTTAACTTTCCTAAGTCTTCAAGTAGTGGTTCGACAGACAAAAAACGCATTTCAACAGGGGTGTCTTGTAGTAATTCAATTCTTGGGATACCGTGCTTTTTATTTTCAACACTTACTCCCCAAAGAATGTGTGATTTGTTGACTATATTTTTAAATTTAGTAGAAAAGAGCTTCTGCATTCTTTTAGGACGTTTTGTAAGGACTTGATAGGTATGCCAGTCAGCCTCATTCATAACTTCGATTACTTGCTTGATATAGCTGTCAGGCACATCTTTATGAAATAAGTCACTCATTGAATTGACAAAGATCATCTTTGGCTTTATCCATTTTAGAGGGTCTTTGAGCTTCTCTGGAACCAAGCGTAAATCAAACCCTTGTTCATAAGGGTGACCTTCGATGCCACGCCAGCGTTCAGCAAACGTTTCAGCATAACAATGAGTACACCCCTCACTTACTTTTGTACACCCTCGAACAGGATTCCAAGTAGCGTCAGTCCATTCTATTTTCGATGAATCACTCACAATGTGGGGGTCCTTTGTAAGGGTTTCTCTATGAACTGGCTAATTGTGTAAAATTTAAAACCTCTCTAAATTACGGAACATGCCCCTGGTCAGACTTGAACTGACACGTTATTGCTAACAATGGATTTTAAGTCCACAGCGTCTACCGATTCCGCCACAGGGGCATATCCGTAGGGGGTATTGTATCTTAAACCCGACGTGCCTATACGTGATAAATCTCAAAGAAATGCCCCCTCTTAAAGAAACCCCTACCACGGGTACGCTTTTGGCCATGTTTAACCCGCTAACAATGCTGGTGATGATACCAAGAATGTGGCCTAGTCCAGCAACCCGTTGTCGGCGTCTTCGTTAATCGCCTCAGTGGTTTCGCGCACCCTGTCCACAAAGTTACTGGCGCTTTCCCCGTCAAACTGCCTTAGCTGGTTGCGGCGCTGTGTGCCCTCAAAATTGCTATAAACCACCTTGGCCTCTAATCGGATCCCTGTACGTAATTCACCCGTGTTCTTAGTGAAGACCTCTTTAACTGGTGTAATACTCACATTTCTTGGTAGGGTATCTATAACGGGTTGCAAGCCATCCAACACGCTCTGCATCAGGCTTACCTCATTGTTACTAAAGGACAAACGTCCTGCGTGTAAAAGCTCTAAAACACGTGTGCCGTTCTCAATAAACCCTTCAATACTTTCGGGCAGGTGCTTTCGTATCTTTATCAGCCACGTTTCGGAGGCGTCACGGCGGACTTGATTCGCATTGGTTTTTAATACCAGCTCATCGGCACTGGCCGTGCCACCCATCGGGACGTGCTCTCGCACACTGTCAAACACAACTGTCGCCGTATCAGGCAAGGTACCTTCTACCAAACGACGCATCGAACCCGTATCCATAACAACCTTGCGCTTATAGTCAGCACTGTGCAAGCGGGTGATGGCCTGCTCGTTCACTCTAAAGGTGCCGCTAAAGTTGGGCACCATCTGTAATGATCTGGAAGTCTGGTATTGCATAGAGTCCTGTCCTGTTACGTATCTGTACGGGGTGTTTAAATTTGTGATTTTAATGGGTCTGTTAGTCTGCGTTATTGGCTTGATTGTAGACGATTTGTAATTGACTTCGCAATTCAGCCAGCCCTTCAATGGTATCCACGTGCCAGTGGCTAAGACCCGTGGCGCCTGTGCCAAGGTAGTCTTCAAGTCGATCGTTGCTCAATCCACCGGCAAAGCCTTGGGCGCGAATATCTTGACCGAGGCGTTCATTCAGTACTTTGGCCTGCTCCATTGGCATGGGCTTGTCAGAATGAACAATCCAATACGTCCAAGCACGGTGAGTTAAAAGTTTGTCTTTGGGCAGGCGATCGAAACCAGCTGATTCCAACTCTTGCTTAACTTGCCCAGGACTTCTGTCCTTTGCGTTATCGCCCAAGTTACTAAAGTGAGTACGGGTGGTTGATCCCAGTGGTGTTAATGCTGGTGGTGCGTTTAGCTTGGCCTTGTCTTCAAAATGCTTGTGCATTTGGTTAAACACTTCGGCCACAAATTTAGCAGGTGCCATAATTTGATTGCTAAACTTTTTAATGACCGCGCCATCCTCATCCAGCACGCTAAGCAGTGCCCACTTGGTTTTTGGCCCGTATTGCACCATATTGCCGTGTACACACAAGCTGTTGTTCAGCTTGTCGTTATTGCCATCAATGCCTTCCAGCTTAAAATGCACGCCTTTATCTTCAAAGTCACCAATCTCATCGTCTGCCCCAGAGACGCTCCGCACGTATTCCATAATGTCGTCATTCGAAAAACGCGATGCCAGTGTGGAGGCACTCACATTGAATCGGCCAAACTGAGGTGCTGATGTGGGAATTAATGCCTTGGTTACTGATGTGTGGGAAGATATCTGCATGAGAGTGTCTTTCTTCAAACTAATTTAATCTGTGTAGAGTCCGTTATCAACAATGAAGCGGGCCACGGGTTCGGGCACCCATTTGCACAAATCCTCAAAGGTGGCGCCATTGGCAACACGCTCACGAATCTGTGTGGAAGACAGGGGCTGAGGTGGCATATCGAGTTCGGTGTAATCCAGTGGGTAAGCCACATTGTCCACACTGACTGATTTAGGGACGTCAACACCGTTACGCCCTGTTACCAAGAAATGAATATTTTTTAGAAGCGTTGTCGGTTCTTCCCAATTTGGAATGTCTTTTAAGGTATCAACACCCAACACAAAAGGAATTTTTTTATCTTTACTGCGAGGCCGAAGAAGCTTATCGAATAAGGCGCGTAGGGTTCGGATGGTAGAGGTCGGTTTTTCAAGATGATTTTCAATATCGTTCATATCGCACACGCCAAGGTCTTCAAAGGCGAGCCGACTCATCTCATAACGAGCATCAAAACTGGTACTGGTATTTTTATAGCCGGGTCGTCCAGAGACGAGTACTAAAATACGATTCAGCCCAAATTGATCGATGGCCTGTTGAAGTAAGGCCTTATGCCCTAGATGAGGTGGATCAAATGTGCCACCATAAATCACATTTTCACGCTGATAAGCACTGAGCTTATGATTGACTTTTGGGTTTTTTGAAGGCGATTCTTTTTTGCCAAAATGAGGCGATTGGGATCGCACTGAAAAGGGTAAGACCATATTGGATTTTAAAAAATGCATACGTCTGAATTTCCAAAATCAGGATGAATTTGAGGCGAAAAATGGGCAAAAATAAGCGGAAAACATCAAAAATGGCACGTTTTTGGGCATTTTTTGGCTCTTTTTGAGCCATTTTTACCCCTTTTTCAGCTTGTTTTTACTTAAATTTATCGATGAAACTATTCTATTTTACGATGATAGTAGCCAAAAAACAAACCCCGAACGACGATTGTAAACATCGTTCGGGGGGTTGGGTAGTATAGGGTTTCAGGGGGTAAAGTTAGGATTCAGTAGTAGTCTGGAACCAGCTACTGATGCGGTTATTATTGTTGTTACGGTTATTTCTCAACCAGTCGCTAGGATTGATGTTGCCTGAACGTCGGTTGTTCCAACGGTTTTGGCCATTCCAAGGGGTGTAGCGCGATGTGTTATAGCGCCCGTTATTCCATTGGTTGTTATTACGTCTGTTGTTGTTTCGCCATTGGTTGTTATAGCCTCGAGAGCTTTTCTGGCAGCGCTTTTTACGTGATTTGGCAATCTGCCTGCCTCTGTTTTTATTGCTATAGTTGCCGTTCCAGCGTTTACTGATTTGGTTTTTGTACTTATTGCGATTGTTATCGGCTTGGGCTGAGTCGGTTAGAAATACCGCTGACATGCTCATGG
>CAYGPY010000214.1:0-402 GCA_964351765.1 uncultured Vampirovibrionales bacterium | reverse complement strand
TATGGTAACGGCAGCCATAAGAGCAAAACTCATCTGGCGTTTGCCTTTTAGTTTGGTACTTAATTTGGATATTAGCGTGAACATAGTGTGTTTCTCCTCATAGTGATCAGTGACTTGCATGTGTGATCCAGGCTTTGGAAAAGCCCTCTTGAGATAGATGTTCCCTGTGTGATTTGATACGGTGTAACTCGTTTGATGGTTAAGGGGCTTACTATTAAGACGCACCAGAAGATCAAAAAGTTTCACTTTGAACGTAAGCTTAATATTTCAGTGTTTTGATCTTAAAAAAACCGACCTGAAATCAATCAGATCGGCTTTAATCGTTTTAAGTTGAATTGGATTATCGTTGGCCACGACGACGTTGAGGGCCACGGTTACCTGCATTTTGACGCGGTCCACGAT
>CAYGPY010000213.1:0-5306 GCA_964351765.1 uncultured Vampirovibrionales bacterium | reverse complement strand
ACTCAGACCTGACCAATGATGGTTCTGAACAAACCGCTGACGGTACTGACGAAGCCGAGTCCACTGGTGGCTTTGACTTTGGTGGCTTCTCGATGGATGACCTTCAAGAAAAACTGATGAACGGCGAGTTGATGGATCAGGTTCAAAAACTACAACTTAATAATCAGTTGAACAAAGCAAAACCTGAGTTTGAGTTACTCGATCGTGATAACAGCGGTGAATTAGATGCTCCTGAAATTGCTGCTAAATTGTTATTAACCGACGATGCAGGCTCCCAATTACGTTCTGCCGCTGATAAGGCATTCAATACCGCTAAGTCAAAAGCATCCTCCTCGGCTGCAGGCTCAGCAGCCAATGCCGCCAAGCTAAACGCTCTTAGAGCCATCAAAAGCCTAAGCGATAAACAAACACAACTTGATGGGAGCTTCACCAGTGGCTCAGAAAACCTGATGACCGGTGCGCGTCTCCACTTAAAAGACGCCGTAGCTGCCAAGTTGGATGAAACACTGACAACTCACGACTTACGTGCTAAATACACCGCTTTTAAAGCCTAAACAACATCAGGCAGTAACCAGGTAAAAAATATAAAAGACCCGCTTCAAAATAATGAAGAGGGTCTTTTTATTTAAAGAACTTTAAATCGGCACCGATTTAGAGCAACATCTTATGCTCTATCCGAGCCAAACAAAGCTTCGCAAGAAGCAGGTACAACTTGACGAGTAAATTCTTCAATGGCATCAGCAAACAAGCGGATCTCGTATTGAGCTCCAGCGTGTTGACGCAACTTGATGAAGTTTACGGTTGCTTGTAATGAGGCCGTCCAGTAGAACTCCGTATAGATGTTCAACGGCAACAAGCCACGAGCTTGTTCTTTAGCCACGCCCTTGGTGACCATATCGTTATAAAGCTTGAGTGAATTGGCACAGTGGTCTCTGTAGGCTTGTTCCATCAAACCGTCATCATCCTTAAACACATCATCCAGTGAGGCTTGTTTGTTGTCTTCAGATTGAATACGAAAGCCTTCAGGCACATAAAAATCAAATTCACTGGCATCCACATAGCGCAAACTAATTTCGTTCCACGCATGGTCAATGCTGGATTGATCGGTATAAGCAATACCCACAACGTGTTTGTACCACTGACGGGCTACAAACTCAGGCACCTTACAATGAAACTGCAATTGCACGTGGCGAAATGGACTCCAGTGCTGATGATCAGCAAGGAATTTAATCAGCTTCTTATCACCTTCAGAGATTTCTGTTTTACGCTTACCAAAGGAAACACGTGCCGAATTAACGACCGTCAGGTCACTACCCAACGTATCAATTAAACTTACAAACCCATGATCTAAAACGGAAATGGTATCTTTTTGTTGTGACGCAGTGTCAGTAGAAGCAACAGCCATAAATCTCTCTAACCTTTCATTCCTGTCCATAACGGACGCAGTAAAACTCTATGCTTACTATCATATAGCCGATCCAACGTTTGGAAAAGCAAGTACAACGGATGTGTTACAAAAAATAGCGTAAATCCTCTTCAATGTGACCAAAGCGAATTAAAACTTAAAAAACAATGGCTACCGTAGGCCTTTTTCGATAAAATAAGCCTATTAGTAATGAGGGAATGATAGCTACTGATGTGTACCTATCATTAAAATTAAACGCGTAATTAAACGCATAATATAGGCCGTCTATTTTTATGAGACCCATCGCCTACAGGGTAAAACAACCCATCGCACCCGTCGCGCAGTCAATGCGTTCTCATTTTGCTGCAAACAAAATTGCCACACTGTTATTGAATGCAAAACCCACAGTATTCTTTCAGGCCAACACGCAAAAAAAAATCTATCAACAAAAAAACATTAGCAATAAGAACTTTAGAGGTGCGTCTTTAGCTGATGTTTGCTTTGATGAGGCTGTGGCCATCGATACAATTTTTAATGTGGCCCGCCTTCAAAACACCACGTTTAAAAAAAGTGTTGTTCATAACTCCCGATTTATTGAAGCGCTCTTGAATGATTCAGACTGGCGTGGGGCAAGACTTTCAGACTCTATACTCACATCGGCACGAATGAAGCGAATCAACTTATCTCAGACACGGCTCATCAAAAATGAATTTAGCTCTGCGCACATTCCTCACGGAAATTTTCAAGGTGCTCAAGGGTACAAAAACGACTTTAGCAAAACCGACATGCAGTACGCTCGCCTTAACGACAGCCTGTTACTGCAAAGTAATTTTCTGCTCAGTACACTTCACCATGCCGAGTTTAACGCAGCACGTTTAGGGGGCTCGAATTTTGCCGGTGCTGACCTTAGCAACGCCAATTTCTCAGAGGCGAGCCTACAAGAGTCACCACGGTCAAAATCGCTGCCGGAGACAAAAATCCATGGCAGTAATTTAAGCGGCACCCTATTTAAAAACACTCAACTTAACGGGTTAGACTTCTCTCGGTGTACACTCATCAACACTACTTTTTCAAATGCCAATCTCTCTGATGCGCAGTTTAACAATCTCACATTAAAGCGTGTTCAATTCAATGATGCTGACTTAACCAGCACCTCATTTCAAAATAGCGTGCTGGTAAAATGCAACCTGAATAATGCCACACTTAAAAACACGAACTTTACAGGTGCGAGCCTGTACTCGGTAGACGTGTCAAGCTGTGATCTAAGCAGCACAAAACTAACGGGTGCTAAATACAATCGATTTACTCGATTTCCAAAAGACTTTGATCCAAAAGCAGTAGGGATGATACTCAAACGTTTTGACGGGCTCTACTAACGAATAAGCCCGTACTTAAAGCGTATTTAACGTAACCCACGCCAAACAGCACCGTATCGTGTTATTTAGTGGTTTGTTTGTCTGGCAAAATAATGTTGTTGTAGTTCGTTACTGGTGGTGGCGGTTTTTTGACGCCCAGAAATCCTTCAGCCATCGGATCCACACCTGGGGCCACAATAAAGGCATAAATCACATAAAGCACCATCACGGTAATGCCCTTCAAAATAATAGACCCTTCTGTCCAAATGGCCGTTTTAACAACCAACAAAAACACCCCAATACACAGTAGGTGCATCGATGACGTCATCAATATAAGTGCCATGTCTTGTTCAGATGCCATAAATCACTCCAAAAATAAGCTATCTCTATTATGCTAATCAATCCCCTAAAAAGGCAATAGGGTCATTAATAGCATACCCATTTCACAGGGTTCACACCTATAAAAACGTTTGGTTGTAATCAGCTTTAACAGACCAGCTGATTATTTTTACTTGGCCGTTGGGTTGTTTTTCTAAAATAACAGCCTGACTTGAGGTGGAGGTAATTTTACCAAAACCTTCCATGCCAATTGTTTCATTCACCTTCAGCACGACCATGGCACGACGCCCCTTAATCTTCACATCCTGAATCTCAGAGTGTTGTTCGTGTTGATACTGTTGACCCTTGGCATGGCTCAGTGTTGCTAAGTACTCATCACGCGTATAGCTAAAGTGATCGTCGCCCAATTGAATCTCGATAAAAGCATCCTCAGAAAATGCCTTTCTTAAGGCCGCGTGATCTCTTGAATCGGAGGCCACAATCACGTCATCCACAAAAGAACGTGCCTCCTGATCGGATACCTTAGGGGCATACAACGCTGTGGCTCGCTTGGGCTCTGGGATAGGCTCGGCCTCGACCTGAGCATTATGCAGCGCTGAAAGCACCACCATCATCAATACCATAGCAAGGCTAAGCGTGACCATTCTGTTGTGTTGAGGCAACAAATCAAACATAACGTCTCTCCGGTTATTATTTAAACTTAGATATCGACTATTTTAGTATAACCTTTAGGGTATGTTGAAAGTAAAAAACCGGTTTACTTCTCTCAAGCAAACCGGTTTTTTGATAAGTCGAATATAATGACAACTATTGCTTTAGATCGTAGATTTGGTTGGTACTCAAATCTTTTACAATCACCGTGTAATGAGGTGTTTCTGACTTAGGAACAACCGTGGTAAACGTAAAGCTACCATCTGTAGCCACCATCACACTATTAAAGCGATTCACATAACCTTCAGAAGCTTGGGCTGCACCGGTTGGCACGTTATCAACCGCCATTGCCGCATAATGCACCGCACCATTGGCTTGTGCTGCCGCAACGTTGCCGGCGTAACTACCCACACCACCAGCAAGGGGGAGCATACTCAATGCGGCTGAACCGCCACGTAATAAGAAACCACCAATTTTACGTTTTTTGTTACCACTGGCTTGTTTTTCTTGGGCTAGTAATTCCTCATCCAACCCGTTTGTTACTTGAACGCTCATCAATTCAACCGAATTACTTGACGTGTTTTTTACGGTAATCGCATAGGCCGCGTATTTCTTTTTGCTGTATTTATGAAGCGAAGCAGGGTTGGCGTCAATGGCCAAATAATCTTCAGCCGTTTTACGAATGGTCGCCTGTTGTGGTGTTTGATATTGAGACTGCGGAGCTGGCATTTGATAGGATGCTGGGTACTGTTGGTAGTTAGCTTCCGTATTCTGAGGCACGGCAACAGGCGTCTGGGTCGTTGTGACCGTTGTTTCTGTCATCATTTCAGTTGTTAGCGTAACCGGTGATGTATCAGGTTTTGTGACGGTATTTTCTGTTGCATATTCTTCAGACAAGAGATTGGTCTCTATCGTTTCAATACTGTCATAAGCCAACGCCACAGATAACATGGATACGGATACGGTAGCAATGGTTGCCAACATCATCACACGAGATAACTTCATTCCGATTCTCCTTAAATTGGATTGGGGATTTTAAAATAGATTCACTACGGTAACAACTAAAAAAACGATGACGCTAGTATACTTAAAATTTATCTAAAAAGCATCAAAACCTTCATCGTTAATACGGATTATTCACCTTGGAAAGGCTGGTTTTGCTAAAGCCGGTACATCATCTCTGGAAAAGGGTTTCCAGCTCTCTTTGGCTTGGGCCAGTCGATCCAGAATAATGTAGGCCACAGGCCAATCGTAACCCATCCCCACGTGACTCGCATGTACTCTGACGTTCTCACGTTGCTTGGCTTCATCCGCTTTTATCTGAGCAATCGAAGGACGAACAATGCCATCATTTTTACTGAAAATAGCTGTTGCAGGCACCGGTGGTGGCTCATGGAGTTGATCTTTACGCTGTTCCAATAAAGCATCATTCACAAACGGTGTGACGTATTCACCCACTTTTTCTAAAGCAAGCGGTACCCCACCATTTTTTTCAACCATAAGAAGCGGGCTTCCCAAGCTGATCACTTGCGATACCATCGAAGGCTCCATTTTGG
>CAYGPY010000212.1:0-5318 GCA_964351765.1 uncultured Vampirovibrionales bacterium | reverse complement strand
CACGGGTGGCTACGCACCTGATATGATTGGTGACCGCCAGTTGCCAACCCACACGTTTTCAACCGGCTATTCAGGTCCAACGGGTTTAACCATTGGACCCGGCGGTTACTTGTATGTATCAAACTACTCGCAAAACTCCATTAGTAAAGTGGGCGCCAACGGTGATAAAGCGGTCTTTGTTTCAGGTGGTGAGCTCAGTGGCCCTATGGGCTTAGCATTTAACCCAAAAACCGGTGAACTGTATGTGGCCAACTACCTTAAAAACAACATTGCGCGTGTGCGCCACACCGGTGAAATCGATGTGATTGCAACGGGTTTGAAGAAGCCTTATAGTTTGTTTCTCGATTTGACCAACGGTGCGCTGTACGTATCAGAGCAAGAAACGAACTCGATTAGCAAGATTGACTTGCCTCGTTAATTCGAATCGTATTTACTTCTTATAACGTTGTAAAGACCTCCTCTGCATCGATCGGAGGAGGTCTTTTACTTGAAACTAGGTGCGAATGCTTGTAATAGAAATGTTAAAAAATATGTCAATTTATATAAACAATCATTATTTTGAATGAAAATATGCTACATTAGGGGTGTGAAATTTTTCACTGTAGTAGTAGGTGTGTTCTAAACGCCAGCGCAACGACGCATAGAACGTTTGGAACCCAATTTCTGACTTATTTATATAACATTAAAAAAGAGCGGCAGATTAAAGCACCGCTCTTTTTGTTTGAAATAATTATGTGGCGTAGATGTAGCCTACATTGATTCCGGTGCACTAACGCCCAGTAAGCTTAATGCTTGGGCTGTCACCTTCTGTACGGCACGAACCAGCATCAGGCGAGGTAATGTGACCTCTTCATCGTCAGTCAGGATACGGCACACGTTATAGAACGAATGAAAATCTGCTGCCAGATCGAGTACATAGCGGGCTAAAATATGAGGCGCTGAATGATGAGCACTATCAATCACCACGTCCTCAAAGCTATCCAGTTTTAGAATCAAGGTGTGCAGTTGTCCTTGTGCGTCACCATCAAGATCGGTGAATAAACGTTGCAGTGCCATTGGCGTGACGTTGCCTTGGAATTTCTTTAGTGTCTCGGCACTCACTTTGGGTTTTTCGGTTTCACCGGTGTCCACATTTGGGTTTTCGCTTACGGCATTGCGTAAGATACTGCAACAGCGGGCATGAGCGTATTGAGCGTAGAACACTGGGTTTTCGTTGCTTTTACTACTGGCTAGTTCCACATCAAAATCAATAGCGGTATCAACCGATTTGGCAATCATCCAAAAACGTGTCGCATCCACACCCACTTCTTCAACCAGGTCTTCAAGGGTTAGCATTTTACGACGCTTACCCATACGGGTTTTTTCACCATCCACAATCAGATTAACCAACTGTCCTAAAATAATTTCAAACTTTGGATCAAGCACTTTCTTTTTATCTGTACCCGTATCGTTAATATGCCCTAAAGATTGTAATGCGGCTCGCATCCGAGCAATATAGCCGTGGTGGTCAGCACCCCAGATATTGACGACACGATTGTATTGGGGTTGATCGTTGACGTCCTTACGGGAAAACTTTTGATGGTGATAGGCAATATCAGCACTTAAGTAAGTGTAGCTGCCATCGGTTTTAACCAGTACACGATCTTTCTCGTCACCCAATTCTTCGGTGCGCAACCATAAAGCGCCTTCGTCCTCATAGGCAAACTTACCGTGCTTCAACTCCTCAAGCATTTTTTCCACCAAGCCACGTTTGTGGAGCATGTCTTTTTCAGAAAACCACGCTTCCATTTCTACACCAAGCTGGGCTAACAGTCGCTGCTGCTCAGCAAGCATCGCCTCTTTAATAAAAGGAACAAGCTCTGATACATCAGGGCTTGTGGCATCAATAGATAAAATGGTTTTTTTGCCGTTGTTGGTTTCTAAAAATGTTTTGGCCATATCAATGACGTACTCACCGGGGTAAGGCAATTCGATCTCAGGGGTGGTGATATCCTCACCTTGTTCTTTAAGAACAGCCAGTGCACGTAGCCATACAGCGATACCAATGTTGTTCATCTGAACACCCGCATCGTTAATATAGAACTCAGGTGTTACCGTTGCGCCACAATAGCGCCAGATACGAACCAGAGAATCACCAAGGGCTGCCCAGCGTCCGTGGCCAATGTGCAGCGGGCCTGTGGGGTTAGCAGAGATGTACTCAAGCAGGATGCTATCATCACGCAAGGCATCGTTCTCGCCCACGTGTGCCTGATGCAGTAGTGTATTGAGTGCATTGCTATAGTAACTATCATCAAGCTTAATGTTGACGAAGCCAGCAATATTGGTAGCACTAACGCCAGGTTGTTCAATACCTTTTAAAACGGTTTCGGCAATTTTGGGTGGGGCCATTTTAGTATAGCGAGCCAGTGAAGAAACATTCACCGCAAAATCGCCGTGTTCAGGATTTTTTGGGCGCTCGACCCGAATCGTGTTGAGTACGTCGGAGTTAATGTCCAAATCATTTAACTCGGAAGCCACCTTGGTAATGGCATCACACATGGTTTCTTCAATAAGGGTTTTAAGCATGGATTTATCCTGAGGTTGATGAATGAGTGATCAATTATAGTTTAACTTAAAGCCAGATGGATGACTATGTTCGATCTTGATAGGAAGGTTGTATTGGGGGCTTTTATCTTTGCGGTTTCGATCGCATGTCCTGTGCGCTCAACCGCCGCTTGCATCCGTGCTCGCTAAAGATAAAAGCCCCCAATACAACCTTCTGGCGACATAGATGATTTTGAAGAATAACGATTGTTTTTCGAGAGCTCATTAATCTACCCGTCTCTCTCTGCCTACGACAATCAAAAAATAGTTTAATTATATTCAAGCCACAAAACAAAAGCCCTCTAAGAATGAACTCAGAGGGCTTAAAATGTGTTTGTTTTTCGTGTTGTTTAGCGCGTAGCTAAATCACGACGGGTTTGCTCAAGATAGCGGCTAGCGAGATCACGCTCGTTTTGCATATCTTCTGGCGTTAAGCTCGACAAGCAGGCTTGCATTTTAGCAATGTCGTTGCGGTAGTATTGACGAATTACTTTTTTAATGGCCAATTCGCCAGCCTTGTCACGGTTAACAACCGAGCGGTAGAGGTATTTTTTACCATCTTTTTCACGAAGGGCGATATCTTTATCAACCAAACGATCTAAAACGGTTTTTACTGTTGTATAAGCCCATTTTTTTGATGGGGTTTTAATGCGTTCTTGAATGTCGCCTACAAAAATCTTTTCAGCTTCTTCGCCTTCGAGATCCCATAGTGCGTTCAAAATAATATTTTCTAAGTCACCCTGCTTTAAATCCATTGTGATCTTTTAACCTCCAAACCATCCTTGACTGATGTATATATACTGATTCTATCTCTGCGGCAGTCCCTATTTGTTTTGGACAGTACCGTTTTGTTCTCTTTATAAATGGTGTCTCATAATCTAACGATGCGGGATCAAAATTGGACAGAAGTTATTTCCAGTCACCTGCGATTGAGTCATCGTTATTTAAGATTATGAATTCGATAGTTGGGTAAGACGTGATGATTATTTCGTCTACTTCTATCAATGTAGATATTAGTATATGGAAAACCCATGGCAAAAATCAATGCCTTTCTTTAAAAGTTTGCGTAACGTTTTTTTAAGGTGCTGCTTGGATCTTAGCCTATTCACGATTGAACTTTAATGTCAATATCGAGCTTGGAATCCTCAAAGCTATAGTGGTAGTAGGTTCTAGGGCTTTACTGAAAAACCAATCATTTTTATCGGTATAAAAAAAACCCGCTTTTGAGTCTCAAAAAGAGCTGAAAACGGGTTTTTATATTTTGTTCAATTGTATGCAAACGTAACTAATTCTATCGTTTTAAGCGGGTTGAAGCTCTAATTTCATCTCTGGAACGGTATCTGGAACAACCAATTCACCGGCTGTTTTGCTCACAATCTCTTCAACCGTTACACCCGGAGCACGCTCAAGAAGGTGAAATTTGCCGTCCCGAATTTCGAGATACGCAAGGTCGGTCACGATTTTTTGAATGCATCCCACGCCCGTTAGAGGTAGGGAGCATTTAGAGAGGAGTTTGGATTCACCATGTTTGTTGGCGTGTTGCATGGCCACAATAATGTTTTGTGCGCTCGCCACCAAATCCATGGCCCCCCCCATACCTTTAACAAGCTTGCCTGGGATCATCCAGCTGGCGATGTCGCCATCCTGAGAGACTTCAAACGCGCCCAGAACGGTTAAATCAACGTGGCCGCCCCGAATCATTTCAAAGCTTTCGCTGCTTGAAAAATAGCTAGCCCCCGTCACGGCCGTCACGGTTTGTTTGCCTGCGTTAATCAGATCCGCATCCACGGCATCATCGGTGGGAAACTCGCCCATACCTAACAAGCCATTTTCAGACTGAAACATGACTTCCATGCCTTGGGGAATATGATTGGCTACAAGGGTTGGGATACCAATGCCTAAGTTAACATAGTAGCCGTCTTTTAATTCTTGAGCGATACGCTGTGCAATCTGATCGCGTGATAACGTCATTGTTTTCTTCTCCTAAATCGAAAGCTTTAAACTGAAACCGCTTCTTTAACAGTACGTTGCTCAATCCGTTTTTGAAACGTGCCGCAAATCACACGGTCTACAAAAATACCGGGGGTGTGGATATCGTTTGGATCGAGCTCGCCGGGTTTTACAATTTCTTCCACTTCAGCAACCGTAATGCGACCGGCTTGCGCCATCATGGGGTTGAAGTTGCGCGCCGTTTTACGGTAAATCAAGTTACCCATCGTATCGGCTTTCCACGCTTTTACCAGCGAGAAATCAGAAACCAACGCATCTTCAAGGACATACATTTTCCCGTCGAATTCACGCGTCTCTTTGCCTTCGGCAACCACGGTGCCATAACCCGTTGGGGTAAAAAAGGCAGGGATGCCCGCGCCACCGGCACGGCACTTTTCAGCCAGTGTGCCTTGTGGGGTTAAGATCACTTCCATTTCGCCACTTAAAAACAGTTCTTCAAACAAAGCATTTTCACCAACGTAACTGGCAATCATGGTTTTAATCTGACGCTTTTCTAGCCAGATGCCTAAGCCAAAGCCATCAACCCCAGCATTGTTTGAAATGCATGTGAGCCCTTTAATGCCTAAGTCATAAACACGTTGAATAAGTCCTTCAGGAATGCCGCATAAGCCAAACCCGCCAACCATCACGGTCATATATTTTTAATAACATACAGTTCATACAGATAAGAGGTAACCCCTTTATTGAGTCCCATTGGCAAGATAGTTGTCCTCAACAAAGATAAA
>CAYGPY010000211.1:3986-5352 GCA_964351765.1 uncultured Vampirovibrionales bacterium | reverse complement strand
CTAAAATCTTCAGCGTCCGGCTCCTGAAAATCTTCTTCATCATCAATGGTAATAATGCGAGGCCTCGGTGCTGGGGCAATACCCAGGTATTGTTGTAAGAATAATTCCACACCAAAGTTGGTACCGGCACTACCAAAAAACACGGGCGTCATACTGCCGTTTAAGTAGGCCTGCTCATCAAAAGCTTCGCCCGCCCCGTCGAGGATTTCAATTTCTTCAACCAGTTGGTTGTACACATCTTCGGGTAAGGTGCCTTTAAAATTAGGATCGTTTAAATCCGTCAACTGCAGAGGTGCTTTGTGCTTACCGTGCTCGGTTCGCTCATAGGTGTGTAGAGTTTTATCCATGCGGTTGTACACGCCCTTGAAGGTGTCACCCATGCCAATGGGCCAGTTAAAGGCACACGTGCGAATACCAAACAGCGATTCCACTTCATCGAGTAGCTCCAGTGGTTCGCGACCGGGGCGATCCATTTTGTTGATGAAGGTAACAACAGGAATGCCTCGCTTTTTGGCAACCGCAAATAATTTTTTAGTCTGTGTCTCAACACCCTTGGCGTTATCAATCAACATAATAACGCTGTCGGCCGCCACTAAAGTACGGTACGTGTCTTCACTGAAATCTTGGTGGCCAGGGGTGTCCAGCAAGTTAATGTGGAAACCATCATAGTCAAAGTTCAATACGGTGGAGGTAATCGAGATGCCTCTTTGTTTTTCCAACTCCATCCAATCACTGGTGGCTTGGCGCTGTTGTTTTTTTGCAGTTACCGATCCGGCAAGGTGAATCGCACCCCCGTAAAGCAAGAGTTTTTCAGTCAGGGTTGTTTTACCGGCATCGGGGTGAGAGATGATGGCAAAGGTCCGTCGTGAGGCGACTTCCGTAGTGAATTCAGTAGCGGTGCTCATAAGAAAAAAACGTCTTTCAAACTTGATATATTGGATAGCAATATGACGTTGATCTTAGCAAAAACACAGGATGCCCTGTAAGGCTTATTTGTTAACGGTTTGCTTTCTTTTCCGCTCAAATATAAAGCAATGTTAAGCTATGCTTCAGAAACGGTGGAAATCTGTCGATAGCGTATTTAGGTATTTATAATCACGAAGGAAGTCGCCCACTATGGGACTCGCTGCTAGTCAATCACGGTTTTTGTCGCTCACCGCGCATAAAAGTGATCTTGAGCTGCAAGGCCAACAGATCAACCAATCACGTTTGCAATTAGCCAACGTGACCAGTGAGCTGTTTACGACCATGGCGAGCCTAGAGCCTGAATCCGATACAGCGGTTCAGTTGCAAATGCGTATTAGTGCGCTACAGGCCATTGATAAATCCTTGGAAATGCAACTACGACGTGTGGATACACAGCAAG
>CAYGPY010000211.1:0-3976 GCA_964351765.1 uncultured Vampirovibrionales bacterium | reverse complement strand
GTCATTAATAAAAACATTGATCTGAGCTTTAAGACCTTCGGGTAATCTCTTTTTACTGGCTATACACATTGCGTATGGCTTGGGTTTGCATTTGGCGTGTTCCCCATTCAATCCATGCTGAGGGCTGAAGTGACCGCTTCCAGCGTGTTTGATGATCAGAAATGCCGAGTACTTCGGTTTCATAACGATGGGGGCTGTAACAAGCTAATTGAGCGAGATTAAGTTGATAGGCCTTGGGGTTTCTTAGGTATTTTTTACTGGTACTTGTCTCTCCACAGTTTAAGCAGCAAGCGGAACTTGCATGTGTTGTTCCCCACAAGAGATGACTTGGTCGGCGTGTGTTGCACCCCTCGCACATCAGTACCTCCCATTGATAGACTTGAGCGTCACCACAGTCAGGGCAGAAGCATTTGCCTTCATTGGGGGCGATGCGCGCGTGTGAGCACAAGCTTTTTTGTAGTTGCTGTAAGGCACTGTATACCCATTGTGCGGTGAGCGTGATGATATCCGTTGTGTGGTGGATTCCTGCTGTTTGTGTTGCTGCCGTCATAACAAAGCCAACTCCATCTCAGATGTACTAACCAATTAATCCAAACTCTCAAATTTCAGATGTTTATTTTAGATACTCAGAGCTTATTCGGATTTTGAGGGTTTGCAGGTGCTGGCGCGTCAATGGTTATAAAGTGTTACAAAAATGAGTCAAATTATTGAGCTTTACCACTGATTTTGCGAGCATGAGGGTATGTTTAAGGTGTTGTTTGAAAAATTAAAAAGTTCGCTTCATGCCACGCAGTGCAAAATTTGCCGTGCCGGTATGGATGTACCCAAAGAAGCGTTTGGCTCCTCTCATTTTTGCCCCACGTGTTTAGATAAGTTGGGTGTTCGAGACACTCACCCACTAGTGCAAGGCTGGAACCGTTTTATTCCTAAGGCCGAGAACCTCATTTTTTCGGCCACTATGTTTTCTCCCCTGCTTAAAAAATTATTGTACGGCTATAAATTTTATGACAACACCCACTCTGAAGAATTGTTGGTGGACTTGCTGGATGAGTATTGGCAAAATGTGGTGCGTAATCAAAGTGTTGTGATTGAAGATGACTTGGTTGTGGTGCCTGTGCCGCCGCATCGTGAAGGCCATCGTGCTGCTTATAAACTCGCCAAGCGCTTTGCTAATCGTAATGACTATTTATTTTCGCCGTTTGCGTTGCAGTGGCAACGTCACATTTTGCCTCAGCATAGTTTGAATGGCAGCACTCGTCGTTTTGAAAATATACGAAACAGCATGTGCGGGTGTTTTTCGTCGATTAAAACCGATCAAAAAAATATCACGGTATTAGTGCTAGATGATTTAACCACCACGGGTGCCACGCTGAGTGAAGCCGTGCGAGCAATCTACAATGCCGTGCCTAAGGGAGTCAACGTTCACGTTGTGGGTCTAACCGTTTCTCATATTCCAATGCGCTTGCAATAATAAGGACGGGTTAAAACGCATTGATGCTCACATTTAGCATTAATGTGTGCAATAAGTTATTTCGGTCAGGCTTTACACCGTCGAGTGCGGTGAGTTGGTAGCCTGCATCAAAACGTGCTTGGTTTCCTAAGCTTCTGCCAATACCAACATACGATCGGTTTTGGCGTAGACCGGATTTGGGACCGGACTTAAGACTGTTTAGATTAGTGAAAAATTCGTGCTGACCCACAATAAACCAAGGTGTTTCTTCACCGTCGTTACCTTTGCCAATAGGATACTCGGCACGCAAACGGCTTCTTAATCTTACTGACGTGCCACTCGTGCCCCCTATCATGCGATGTTCAAGGCGGTTGCGTATATTTAAACGAATTTTTTTTACGTTTGCCGAGAGTGTCACATCTTCCATCACACGGTTTTCATAGTTCAAGTTTTCACCATTACCAGGTGTAAAATCCATCAAACCTGCGTAATGAACCGACACATCGAGATGTTTATTGATCGTGTAACCAATCCCAGGATAAAAAAGCGTTTCGTTCATTTCACGAATGTTGTTTTGTAAACGAGGCTCAAACCCAATTTGCACGTAAGCTTTATCCGTGATGTTGCCCCGTACCGTGACAGTACTCCACTGTTGAAGATCATTGCTGAAATCATCGCCATCGGCAAGAGCTAATGGGCTAAGATACGTGAACGATACCGCGAGTAAAAGCAGCAGAATGAAACGTTTAAAGTGATGCCTGATATCGAAAGCATACCAATGTAGATCATGTCCCATCGCATCATTTTATCGTAAGGGGGCATGGGTGTAAAATACTGCAAAGAAAGACGTTAAGTTTTAAACAGCCCTGTTCGCTTGATGCATTAGTATTTGAACGTCTTTTATCGAGATATGATTGGTTTCACCATCTTTACCAGCCAGTTCAGATAAATCCCGAATAGAGACACCGGCTTGGCCATCAATGTTGGCAATGGTGTCAAAGGCACGGGTGATTGATTCTAAATTCTTCTTGAGTTCTCGAAACCCCTGCAATTCCGTCACATCCTCTTTGGATAAATTAGCTTTAGACGCGATTGAGGTCATTTTGGCTTCGAGCTGAGCCAACCCTGATTGCAGTTCGGCTTTACTTACCACACCATCAAGGTCGGTGTCCAAGCGCTTTTGAAATTGGAGCGCCATTTTGGTGTTGATGCCGTTCAACCCAACAGGAGGGGCTGAGCGCGTGAGCCCGCCTTGGGAGGGAGGACCATCATGGTGAATGTTAATGGCCGATAAGATATCTTTAATTTCGTTTTTAATGCCTTTGGCTAAAGCCGGTAGGGCTTCAACACCTTTTTCGGCAATGATGCCTGCAAAGCCACCATATTGGGATTGAGCTAAGCCACCAGCAAATTGAGCGGCGGCTGAGGTTAATCCACGTCCTGTGGTGGCGTTGGTAACACCATTTTTAACAAGTTGTTCTGCAACGGAAGAAATATTCATAAAAAGTAGATGTATCCTGAAAGGGTAGGTTAGTTCTCTCTTAATAGGGTTGTAAAGCCAAGAGAACAGGGCAACTTGAAATAGGCCTCTTTAAGGAAGAGACGTATACAATCAATGGGTTTTTCTCTCTAATATCTCTTTTTCAGCCTATAATTTCACGTATTGCGGTGACCGCAAAGGTAGAATCAATCGTCCTGAAACCAAAATGTATAAGTAAATAGGGTGGGGTGGTACAGCTTGATAAAAGCTATATAACTAACCATACCCTTCTTTATGCCACCTTAACTCCACTAAACGACGGAGATCATCGTTTTCCTATTGACTCAAGCTTTCGTTGAAGCTCTTTGTCACTTGCACTTGGCATGATGCCGGACTCAATATTAAATCCCTCTAGATTTAGAGACGCTTTATCCACCTCGCCTTTTTTATCAAGCTTGAATTTAACATTTAAGGTTTTGGTATGGCCACCATCATTGGAGCCCTTAATTAGTTCCTGCTCTAAGGCGTAATGCGCGGCATAGAGTGGTTGCGAATCAGCTGAAAGTTTTGACGGGTCTGTGATCAGTTTTTTACCGTCATTTTGAAAAACGAGGGTTTCTTTAAGAGCTTGGAGCGCGCCTTGAAGATAGTGATGATGAATGCCATCAATCAAATAGTCGTCAGGCTGAGGTGTTGCATTAGGTGCAATACGATCGCGAGACATGGTGGTTCGATCCTGAAAGAAATCACGGTTCATTGTGTCGTTTAATAATGTGTTCGTTTGGTCTCTTGCGGCATTTCTAACAGCAGTTTGTTGCTTGGCTGATAAGGGCGGCGCTTTTTTATTCGCATTCATATAATTAAGTTTATAAATCGTGCCAAATTTAGGTTGTGTTGAAATCGTCATATCAAAATCCCCTTCGAAAAAATGTGTACTTTCGATGTTTAAATTTTACCCCAGAAATGGAAAGAACCCAAACACACGGGCGACGACGGCACCTACACCAAAGGCTATGAGCCAACTGCCTGCTAGGATACTCATACTC
>CAYGPY010000210.1:0-5387 GCA_964351765.1 uncultured Vampirovibrionales bacterium | reverse complement strand
ATGGTTTTAGTAGTATTTTGCGTATTCCTAATTATAATTTTAGTGAAGAAGAGCGCGACTACTGGGGAACCCACGGTTGTGATTTATATCGCTACTCTGAGACGATGCATCGTTCTGGCTCGGTGCCCGATGAGATTAGCAAGGCGATTCCAAAAGAGGTTCTCTCTAATTTTTTAGAACGCCGCACCCGTCAATTTAATATCAACGAAAGTTTGCTCGCTGATTTAAAAGAGGATCGTTTGGACTACCTAACATTCTGCCAAGACGACACCGGCGAATTTGGCTTAAATGTAAAAGAAGCCGACGACTTAAAAGTAAAAATAAAAAAAATAAAAAATAAAAAAGATGCGAGCGTGAACTCCCATGTGCAGACTGGTGCAGATGAAGTGGCATGCTTAATGTTAACGCGCTGGGTGCTTTCTCACGTGCAAGAACATCAACAAACCTACAAAGTGGCCGCTATTTTCTCATCACCTGATGGGTACGAGCACATCATGAAATTTGATGGCGTTTCAACACAAACCGTGATCGAGCAAGCGGTATCAAGCTGTGGTGCAGAATTTACCGACTCACCCGATACCGCCGATTTGGTTTTGTTTGTACACACCCCAAAACCGCTTTTGAATCAAGGCGATCATTGTGATGGTAATGTATTGATATCAAGCCGAGCTGAAGTTACGTCAATGGCCGAGCACATCAAAGACCTTCAGCAACGCTATCCTAATCTTGCCTTTGCTGACGTTAGCCATGCTAATGGCACCGATGCCCAACTGACCGAGGCACTGCTATTAAATCAACTTGATTTCAAGGCACTGTACGGCTATGCCGGTTGGAACACCCCCGGTAACACCTTGGGCACTGTTATTGCCACCGGATTATTGCGCCTCGCCGGTGAGGCGATGGGCACCTTTTGTAGTGAGACCTTTAAACGTTTGATGCTCATTCGATTGGCCGACGACTGGTTGTATCAGTCCAATGTGCGCAGTACCTTACGAGCACACCTTAAAAAACAATCGGCCAATTACGCAACACAACCCACCAATGATGATGACACAGAGCGCCTGAATGTGGAGATGGCCGATGGTTTAGCGCTCATTAAAAGCCGGTTAAATCTTGATAATGTCTCGACGCATTGTTTCTTTCCTTGCAAGCGCACCTTTGAAATTGGGATTGATGATGGTAGGCTCATTCAATGATCGACGCCACCTCACAATCAACCGACCTCTTACACATCTCCAGCACAAAAAACCCAGCCGTGCAGGATGTTAAGGCGTTGCACAAAACACAAGGGCGCAAAAAAGCACAGCGCTTGTTAGTGGAAACCCCCAAGCCTGTTGCCGAAGCGCTGAAGGCAAATCTTGTCCTTGAAACGCTTTATGTTCTAGATAGTGCACTCGTTCAAGCTGAAAATGAGCACACGGCTCTCACCGATATTATTGAGCAAGTTAGTCCCTCTGAAGCTGCGCTTGTTAGTGTGACGGAATCGGTGATGAAGGCTATCGCCACAACACAATCACCACCACCGGTGCTGGGCGTGTTTAAGACTCCCGATCAAACCCAAACTCAAACGCTTGATGACTTAGTGACACAACTTCAAGCCGATCAATTGTGGTTGGTGTTGGATGGCCTTCAAGATCCCGGCAACGTGGGCACGCTTATTCGTAGTGCCAAAGCATTTGGTGCCACAGGCATCATTACAACCACCAGCACAGCCGATGTGTACCAACCCAAAGTTATCCGCTCCACAGCAGGGCTCGTATTCTCCTCGATTGTATTTGAAAACCTGAGCCCTGAAAACATTGAGCAAGTGGTGGCCAACGCTTCGGTGCCATCACTGGTGTTTCATTTATTAGAAGACCGTGACAATGCACTGGATTATACCGATCCCGCATTAAAAAACGCCAACCAAACACAGTTTTTAGTGGTGGGGTCTGAAGGACACGGACTGTCTGATTTCTGGCAGCACTTACCCGATACCGTGACCACGCAATCGATTCGTATCCCAATGGCCAAAGGGGTCGAATCCCTCAATGCGAGCGTGGCAGGTTCAGTGGTTTTGGCCCATACTTTTTGCAAGTAGCATGACATCACCTCGCAATAAAACGACAAAAGTAATGTTCTCTTGCCTCCCCTTGTGATACGCTTCAGGGGATATTATGACGACTGAACATGACAATTCATCGGCCACAGAGACCAGCGCTAACGCCGCTAAAGAAAAGCCTTATGCAACAAGCACCAAGGCTCAAACACCTTTGCTCGGTGCCATGAGCGTCAGTGATCACTTGGCCGAATTACGTCAGCGCATTATTGTGAGCGTGAGCAGTATTTTAGTGAGCGCGATGCTGGCCTTTGTGTTTGCCCGCCCAATGATGAATGCCTTGAAAACCCTCGCTCCAGACACCGTTACCTTCATTCAGATTGCCCCAGGTGAAGTCCTGCTCACCAGTTTTAAGTTATCGATTTATGCTGGGATGGCTATTGCACTGCCTGTATTGCTCTTTCAGGTACTGGCCTTTGTGCTGCCGGGCTTAAACGCCAAAGAGAAAAGTCATCTGTTCTGGATAACCCTTGGCGGTAGCGCCTTGTTTATTGCCGGCGTGGCTTTTTCGTGGGTGATGGTGGTACCCTCAGCAATGCATTACTTGATGGATTATGGCAGTGATGTGGCCATTAGTCAAATTAGTATTGCCCAATACATGTCATTCACGCTCGCTCTACTAGCCCTCACCGGCATTACCTTTGAGCTGCCGATGGTGTTGTTCTTCTTATCGCTGACCGGATTGATCAGCTCCACAATGCTGATTCAGCAGTGGCGCTATGCCATTGTACTCATTGCCATTACGGCAGCCGTGATGACGCCCTCTCAAGACCCCTTCACCATGCTGATTGTAGGCGGTGCGATGCTCGCCCTTTATGCGATTAGTATTGTTCCAATTAAACTCTGCGGACGTTAAGAACAGATTGAACAGTTTAAGCAATCTCAACCCTACTTGGGTTTTATTGAAGTATGCAAGTTTCTTCATTTTCTAATCCTACTCACAATGCCTTGTCGAGAAAACCCTCATTTCAGGGTAAGCGACACGTTCAGCGTGCACAAATTGAATATCTTAAAGAGAAAAATGGCTGGAACGAGAACAAGCCTAAACTTCACCAACGGGCTTGGCACCATAGATGGAAAATAGGTCTTGTAGGACTTTCAAAAAACTCCTTAACCTCAAAAGAAAGAAGTAAAAAAGAGCTCATCTTTTTTGGTGTCACTTACTTACTGTTAGTGATAAATGACGTTAATGCGCAGAGTTATGATCTCGATGATCCAAAACAAAAAACAACATGATCGAACTACACGAGATGGGTCACTTTCTAAATTCAGTATGTTACCAAATACCGATGGAACAAGTGTCATTAATCTATGATGATGTTGATGAAACCATAACCATTGCAGGTGAAGTTGAGGATGGTGATCTTAAAGGGCTTTCTTTAGAAGGCATTTTAAGTGCTGGTATTGGTGGCAAGGCTATTGAAGAACTTGTTAAAGGGCATAATAATTTTATTTCATCTTCCTTCGACAGCCTCTATAACGTCTACATGCTCTGCTCAGATATTATGAAAGAACCCTCTTCTCTTACTCGACATATAAAGGCATTTACACACAGAAAAAACAACGCAACCCTAAGTATTGTTAAATTCCCTAAATCTCTTGTAGAGGAACTGGCTGATAAACTCACAGCCGAAAAAGAATGGGACAAGAAAACCATTGAGCAGATTATTGAGGATTATAATCTACTTGAAATAGCAGAAACCGCTCTTGATGATTTCAACAGCGGTTCTGGTATCTAAGCTCTCATTCTCACTAATAGCGAGATATATTATTAAAAATAACGATTAATTCTTGTCTTCAAGATAATTTTTAAGGCTGGTTACACCGTGGTTGTTACGGCACATTTTGCGCAACTTATTCAGGGCACGGGTTTCAATCTGGCGAACACGCTCGCGTGACACACCAAACAACTGACCGATTTCTTCAAGCGTTCGCTTGTTACCATCATTTAAACCAAAGCGCAGTTTCAGCACGTCTTTTTCACGTGGGCGAAGTGTCTCTAAAATACGCTCAATTTCTTCCGACAGGTTTTCTTTGTTCACACGGCTATCGGGCGCCTCAAGCGAATCATCAATAATGAAATCAGAAATCTTAGAGTTATCATCTTTACTGTGAACCGGTGTTTCAATACTAATGGTAGATTGCGTTGCCTTGAGTACCAAACGCAATTTGGTCAATGGAATTTCCATCTTATGAGCCAACTCTTCTCGGGTTGGCGCACGGCCTAGTTCTTCACTCAGCTCACGCGTAACACGCTTTAGTTTACCAATGGTTTCAATCATATGAACCGGTAAGCGGATCGTTCTGGATTTATCAGCAATACCACGGGTAATGGCTTGTTGAATCCACCACGTGGCATACGTTGAAAATTTAAAGCCTCGCTTGTAATCAAATTTTTCTGCCGCACGAATTAGACCTAAGTTCCCTTCTTGAATCAGATCAAGAAAGTTAAGCCCACGGCCAATATATTTTTTAGCAATACTCACAACCAAACGCAAATTAGCTTTAACCAGTTGCGCCTTGGCTTCTTCGTCACCTTCAGAAATACGCTTGGCGATTTCACGCTCTTGCTCACCGGTAAGTAGTTTTACCTTACCAATAGATTGCAGGTACATCTTCACCGAATCATCGGCATTGGTACGAGGTCCACGCTCAATAGAGGACGTGTTAATCAACACGGGATCAACACCATCATCATCGTCATCATCATCAATAATCACTTTGTCTTTGGAGTCATCCACCTCAACGTGGTCGACTTCGGTTTCTTCTTCAATCGAAAACCCTTTTGCATTTTCTTCTTTTGCGTCAAGGTTTAAATCTGCGTCTGTCACTTTTTTCTTCTTAGCCAAACCGTCTGTTCCTTTTTTCTTAGAAACCGTATTCGTTGAATCTTTTTTCAAGCCTTTTTTTAAACCCATGGTGAACCCACTCACTTTCTAAGTTTGTCTTCTGCTAAGTTTGTCTTTTGTCATTATGGTATCGGTTATCTGTTGGTGATACTGACTCGTTCTTTCGTCTCACAGTTCTCAATCAAAAGAAGTGTAAAGCAACAAAACAGTGATACGATGCGATGGGTTTATTTTTTCTAAAACCACGACGACATCAAAGCATCTTCTCCACTTGATTCAAACCACATCTCTAAATATTGAATGTTAAAAAATTATATCAATACAGCCCCACCCTCCGCAGGTTTTCAGAGGTAAGTCCACCTATATGGTGGAGGCATTGTTTTTAAAGGAAGCTGAAAAGAGCCTATTAAAAGGCTTTTAGCATTCACAGTAACCATGCC
>CAYGPY010000209.1:0-5391 GCA_964351765.1 uncultured Vampirovibrionales bacterium | reverse complement strand
GCCGCTGCAGTTTGCCCATTCCTAGGTGGTTTGGCCGCAACCGGCGCCGGTATTATGGCCGCTGAGCAACAAGCTTAATTCAAATTTTTAGATATTAGGAGACAATGTAGAGATAAAAGTGACGCCGTAGAGATGATTCTCTGAGGCGTCCTTTTTTGTTAGGATGGGATGGAATTTAATAGTATTGAGGGTAGAAGCTGATGAGCACATCCATTGTGTTAACCGGACAAGATTTATCACCTGAGCAGGTTGCACGTATTGCTTATGATGCATCTATTGAAGTTGGCCTCTCCAACGAGGCTAAGCAGGGTATTCAAGCTTCGCGTGATGTGATTGAAGCGATACTGAAAGATGGGCGTATTGTTTATGGTGTGAACACAGGTTTTGGTGCGTTAAGTAGCCACACTATTTCGCCCGATGATATTGAAACCTTACAAGCCAACTTAGTGCGAAGCCATGCCGCCGGTACCGGCGATGAGTTGGACGAGCCCACCGTGCGAGCCATGATGCTATTGCGCGCTAATACGCTGGCAAAAGGGTTTTCGGGTATTCGTCTTGAGGTGGTAGAGCTTCTTATGGCCATGCTCAATAAGGGCGTGTACCCGTGTATTCCGTCGCAAGGCTCATTAGGCGCCAGTGGTGATCTGGCGCCTTTGGCTCATATGGCTTTGGTGTTGATGGATGAGGGCGAGGCTGTTTTTGATGGTATCCGTATGTCGGGTGCCGAAGCACTTGAAAAAGCCAGTTTAAAGCCCGTCACGCTAAAAGCAAAAGAAGGCTTGGCCTTACTTAATGGCACGCAAATGATGACGGCTATTGGCGCGCTTACTTTGATTGACGCTGAACGAATTTTAAATGACGCCAATGTGGCAGCGGGCTTAACCATTGAAGCGGTGATGGGGAGCCATAAGCCCTTTGATGATCGTGTGGCGCAAGCCCGTCCTCATCAAGGCCATAAAGAGGTGGCGCTTTTCTTAAGAAATATTCTTAGGGGCAGTGGGATTGCCGAAGCGCATTTAAACTGTGCCAAGGTGCAAGATGCGTATTCATTGCGGTGTATTCCACAAGTGCACGGTACAGTGGCCGACACCTTACGCCATGTTAGAGACGTATTGACGATTGAGATGAACGCGGCGACCGATAATCCGTTGGTATTTCCGAATGGTGATGTGATCTCACAAGGGAACTTTCATGGTGAGCCTGTTGCGGTTGCTCTTGATATGTTGGGTATTGCCATGGCCGAATTGGCTAGTATTGCCGAACGCCGTTTGGATAAATTGATGAACCCCGTGTTTAGTGATTTGCCTGCATTTTTAGCCGATTCTAAAGAAGAAGCCGGTTTGCAATCGGGCTTTATGATTGCCCATTATGCTGCGGCCTCCTTGGTGTCAGAAAATAAAGTGCTGTCGCATCCGGCTTCGGTGGATTCGATTCCGACCTCCAATGATAAAGAAGATCATGTGAGTATGGGCTCGATTGCTGCGCGCAAAGCCAAAACCATTGTTGGGCACACGCGTTGGGTTGTGGCTACAGAACTATTGGCGGGCACGCAAGGACTTCGGTTCCGCCAAAATGAAAATTTAAAAGCCGGGCATGGTGTGCAGGCGGTGTATGACTTGATTACTAATACAGTCAAACCCGGTTCGGGTGATCGTGTCTTAAAAGGTGAAGTGGAAAAGATGGCTGACTTGATGGACAATGGATCTATCCAAAAGGCTGTAGCACCTTTTATAACAGCATAACTTGTAGATAGTTAAAACGACGAGCGTGAGGATACCGAGTATGACAACCGCACAAAAACCAGAAAGAGTAAGTTTGCAGGGTGCCCCAATCGGCACCACATTGCATTGCAAAAGCTGGTTGACTGAAGCACCGTATCGTATGTTGCTCAATAACCTCGATCCAGAAGTAGCTGAAGACCCTGATGCCTTGATTGTTTATGGTGGCACAGGCAAGGCGGCTCGTAACCACGAAGCACTGGCTCATATTTTACACACCCTCACTACACTCAAAGACGATGAAACCTTGTTGGTGCAATCGGGTAAGCCTGTGGGTGTGATGAAGTCCCACAAGGATGCCCCCAAGGTTTTAATTGCCAACGGAAACTTGGTACCGGCTTGGGCGGACTGGGATCATTTTAGAGATTTTGAAAAAATGGGCCTGACCATGTACGGCCAAATGACAGCCGGAAGTTGGATTTATATTGGCTCACAAGGGATTGTTCAAGGGACGTATCTTACTTTTTCTGAAGCCGCATTAAAACATTTTGATGGCGACTTGTCGGGCAAATTTGTACTCACCGCGGGCCTCGGCGGAATGGGTGGCGCTCAGCCATTGGCCGTAAAAATGAATAATGGTGTGTGCTTGGGGATTGATATTGATCCGGTTCGCATTCAAAAGCGCTTGGACACAGGGTATGTGGATAAGCTTGCGCCTGATTTAGATACTGCGTTGCAGTGGGTGGATGAGGCAGTGGCGTCTAAAACACCTGTTTCCATTGCTCTTGTTGGTAATGCTGCCACGGTTTATACAGAACTTGTTTCTAAAAAACGGATTCCCGATGTGGTAACGGATCAAACGTCTGCCCACGATCCTTTGGTGGGCTATGTCCCAGAAAACATGACGTTGGCTGAAGCCGACACCTTGCGCCAAAGTGATCCGAAAACTTATGTCGAAAAATCGATGGCGGCGATGGCCAAGCAAGTGCAAGCGATGTTAGCTATGCAACGTGCCGGTTCGGTTGCTTTTGATTATGGCAATAACATTCGTGAACAAGCTAGAAAAGCGGGTGTGGAAAATGCGTTTGATATTAAAGGTTTTATTCCTGAGTATATTCGTCCTCTTTTTTGTGAAGGTTCTGGCCCGTTTCGTTGGGTGGCCTTATCGGGTGACCCTGAAGATATTCGCGTGACGGACGAGGCGCTGATGCAAGCCTTTCCTGAAAATGAGCCACTGATGCGTTGGTTAAAACTTGCTGGTGAGCACATCCAGTTTCAGGGTTTACCGGCACGTATCTGTTGGTTGAACTATAAAGAACGTGCCCAAGCAGGCCAGATTTTTAACGAATTGGTGGCTACCGGTAAAGTAAAAGCGCCGATTGTCATTGGTCGTGATCATTTGGATTGCGGTAGCGTGGCCTCACCGAACCGTGAAACCGAAGCGATGAAAGATGGATCGGACGCGATTGCCGATTGGCCGATTTTAAACGCCTTAATCAACTCTGTGAATGGCGCCACGTGGGTGTCATTCCACCACGGTGGTGGTGTGGGTATGGGCTACAGCTTGCATGCGGGCATGGTGATTGTGGCTGACGGTACCGTTGAAGCCGGTGATCGTTTGGTGCGTGTTTTAACCAGTGATCCGGGGATGGGCATTTTGCGCCATGCTGATGCGGGTTATGATAAAGCCATTACGTGGGCCAAAGAAAACGGCATTCAGATTCCGGGTTTGACTTAAGTTTTTTGATTGATTTAAAAAAGGATCATTATGAGCGACACGCTTACTATTTTTAGATACGCCAGTCAGTTGGTAACTGTTAATGCAAAGCAATCATCCGAGGCCAATCCGTTGGCTGCGATTGATGATGGGGCGTTGGTTGTTAAAAACGGTGTGATTGCGTGGTTGGGTAAGGACACTGATTTACCCGATGAATTTACCTCAATGGCTGACGTAAACGTGGTGGATGTGAGTGGCAAAATTTTATTGCCGGGGCTCATTGATTCGCATACGCATCCTGTGTTTGCAGGTAATCGTGCCAAAGAATTTGAAATGCGCTTGCAAGGTAAAAGTTATGTTGACATTGCTGAAGCCGGTGGCGGTATCGCTAATACCGTGCGCAGTACGCGTGAGGCCAGTGAAGACGAGCTGTTCACACTCGCTCAAAAACGATTAGATACCATGCTCAGTTTTGGTGTGACCACATTGGAAGCCAAGAGTGGCTATGGGCTGGATCAGCAAAGTGAACTCAATGCACTGCGCGTGATTGCGCGTTTAAAAAAATCCCAACCACAAACCATTGTGGCAACTTATATGGGCGCGCATGATTTTCCGCCTGACATAAAAAACGACCCTGAAGCACAAGAGGCTTATGTGACAAGGCTTTGTGAGCAGGATATTCCTGAAGTGGCTAAATTAGAACTGGCTGATTGTTGTGACGTGTTTTGTGAGACAGGTTATTTTAGTGTCGAGCAATCCCGTCGTGTGTTAGAAACGGCAAAACAATTGGGACTCAAGCTAAAAATTCATTCCGATGAATTTAATGCTATTGGCGGTACGGAACTTGCGGGTGACGTTGGTGCGTTGTCGGCCGATCATTTGTTGCACGTTACGGATCGTGGCATGACGGCACTCAAAGAAAATAATGTGGTGGCCACATTGCTTCCGGGTACGGCATTCTATTTGGATGTGTCGTATGCCCCAGCAAGAAAATTACTGGATGCGGGTGTGACGGTTGCCTTGGCCACGGATTTTAATCCGGGCTCGTGTATGACCGAAAACTTGCAATGGATGATGACACTAGGGTGCTTAAAAATGAAGATGATGCCCGCTGAAGCCATTCAAGGTGTCACCATTAATGCGGCCAAAGCCTTAGGCTTGGATGCCGATCGTGGCTCACTTGAAGTGGGTAAGCGTGGTGATATTACCGTGTTTGATGTGACGAGCTACCAAGAACTTTTATATCATTACGGCGTGAATTTTTTGACTGATGTCTTCATTGAAGGTCAATCAGTGTGGTCTGCATCGGCGTGTTAAATGTAGTGCTCAACGATTTAGGCTTAGTTTGTTTGGGTTGATGGCAATACTTTATACGGTGATGGATAGCGACTCGCGTTATTCGCTTGATTAAACACTGATGGCATTGCCGAAGAGGTGTTTATCGTCGCGGGTCGGTAATACACGGGTGTTACCGAAGGCGTTGACGTGTTGACTGCGGGAATAACAGAAGGCGTAATAGACGGCGTCGTCTTGTTTTGATTCGCTGGTGTGGCAGGCGTGTCACGTGTGGTGAAGGTTTCTTCTTGAAGGGTAATCGTTTTGCCTTGATACGCAGGTTTTAATTTTGGCATGTCATTTTCAATCACCACATCATTACTTTTTGAAGCAGGCGTGTTAAGGTAACTGCCGTCGGGTGTGATGGGTGTGTAGTATGGGCTGAAGGTATCGAGTGACAAATCACTCGGGGATTCACTGGATTGCTTCGAAGTGGGTGTGTCATGTGTTGGGGTGTTTGTCACATTGTGCATACCGTCTTGCGGGCCCATTGAAATCGTCTGAAGATTACTATTAGCAGGGCTTGTTTTAGCGATTGTGCGTACCGCGTCTTCAAGGCGAACCGTGATCGTGTCACCGGCAGCGAGTTCAACGGATTTGCCTTTACGACCAAATACAAAC
>CAYGPY010000208.1:0-5392 GCA_964351765.1 uncultured Vampirovibrionales bacterium | reverse complement strand
AGGATATAGTCCTCAATAACCGTCGATGCGATAGGATCCAAGCCTGCTGTTGGCTCATCATAGAGGATGATATTGGGGTTGCTGACGATGGCGCGGGCAAAACTAACGCGTTTTTTCATCCCGCCAGAGAGCTCGTTTGGAAACATATCTTCAGTGCCATCGAGGCCCACAAGACGCAGCTTTTCTTTAACAACGGGGCGAATTTCTTCAGGTGTGGTGTTTTTAAATTCCGCGTTGACGTCATCGGGTTCTTCTAATAAAGAAAAGCCCACGTTTTCTAATACGGTTAAGGAGTCGAACAAGGCGGAATATTGGAAGACCATGGCGTAATTTTGGTCGTGTAAGATCACATCACCTTCATTGGGTTCTTCAAGCCCCCCAATCACTTTAAGAAGGGTGCTTTTCCCACAGCCGCTAATGCCAATAATGGCAACCACTTCACCCTCGTGAACTTGAAACGTAACACCGTTTAGGACATTGTGGTCGCCAAAGGATTTATGTACATTTTGCACATCAATCAACACCTCGTTTGGGATGTCGTTGTGCGCTCTTGATTTTTTAGCAAAGGTAACCATCGCGTAGGCGTATCCTTAAAAGTTAAATACTAATTTTTAATTTCCGTAGAATAAATAGGTTAAAAAATAATCGCTAATCGTATTCAATACGAATGACCATACCACGGCTCGTGTTGTGGCAAGGCCAACTTCTCGGGCACCGCCACGGGTGTTAATGCCAATTGAGGTTGCGGTGATCGCGGTTAAATAGCCAAACACAGCAGATTTCGTGAGGCAGGCCACAATATCTTTGGGGTGGAGTTGATACCATACGGAATCCAAGTACACGCCGGGATGAAGATCGGCCAGTGCGTTACTGACAAACATACCACCCATAATTCCAGAAAATGCGGTGATAATAACCATCAGTGGCATGGCGAGCGTGGCCGATAAAACCCGTGGCACCACTAAATAACGAATGGGATTCACGCGCAGTACTTTTAAGGCATCAATTTGATTGGTGATTTTCATCGTGCTGAGTTCGGCAGCAAAGGCGGAACCCGCTAAGGCAATAACCGCAAAGCCCGTCATAATTGGAGCCAGTTCTCGAATCACAGCAAGGGTGACTAAGCCCCCAACAAAATTACCGGCCCCTTGTTTTACCATTTCTTTAGCCACTTGCAGTGCGATCACCATCCCTGAGAAGGTGGTGAGAATGAGTGCGATCATCAATGAGTCAAAACCAATAAACGCGGCTTGATGCATAAAGTGTTTGAGGTTGAGCTTGCCTTTAAGCAAAAAGCGAATAATATCGCCCGTGTAATAAATGCCAAGCCCTAGGGCTTCGATAAATTCGCGTGTTTCTTCCAGCAAAAAATGACCTAGACGTCGTGTGTAAGGGAATAAATTTTTCCCCTTCGGCGCATTGGGTTGTAACTCTCTACTAGTTTGAGCAGGATTTGCCATTAGAGTTTTATTATAGCCAAAGCCAATGGGCTCAAACCAAAACACGCTTTAAATTGTAAGAACGCTTAATATATGAGTGATTTAAGTTCAAAAATGCTAGGTGTTTAAAAAAGAGGCGCTTGCATCCACTTGTCGATCACAATCAGCACGAACATACTGATGCTAATCTGCCCGTTGATTGTAAAAAAGGCGGCATTCACCTTATCCAGATTGATGGCATCCCCGTCTCGGCCTCGGATAATCCAATGTTCATAAACGAGCATTGCTGCCGTTAGGGCCACGCCTATCCAGAAACCGTTGCCCGTGTAAGGATAAGTAACCCCAAACGAAATCAGTAATAAAATGGTACTGAGGTGGAAGAACTTACTAATCAGTAAGGCTTGTTTGGCTCCGAGTTGAGAAGGGATACTTTTTAAATTGGCTTGCTTGTCAAAATCAATATCCTGACAAGCATAAATAATATCAAACCCAGCAACCCAGAGCATTACAGCTAAGCCAAACAGGACGGGTTCTAGAGTGATGACACCTGTTACGGCAAGCCACCCACCCACAGCCGATGAGCCTAATGCCACACCCAGAACGAGGTGAGCTAAGCTTGAAAAGCGCTTCATATAGGAATAGAGCGTTAACACGATGTAGGCGACGGGGAGTAACTGTTGGCAGATAAGAGGCAGTTGAAAGGTGGCAAAGGCCAGTAGTCCACCTGCCAATACAGTGAGTGCCCAACCTTCAGCTTTAGAAACCCGTCCCGCTGGAATGGCTCGGTTTTTGGTGCGTGGGTTTTTGGCATCAATGTGCGCATCAATTAATCGGTTTAAGCCCATGGCAAAGGTGCGTCCGCCTACCATGGCCAACACAATCCAGAAGATAGTATTAAGGTGTGGCCATTGCCCAAAAGGCGCTGCCATTAACATGGCTGAAAGCGCAAAAGGGAGCGCAAAAATAGTGTGCTCAAATTTCACCATTTCAGCGTATTCTTTAAGTTTAAGGGAGAGTGATATAGCTTTTGAATCTGAATTTTGCGGTGATGTCATCAGGGCAGGCTCTTTAACAGGTTAATTGAATCTGGGAACAAATTAAGGGGGGCGGGGGTCATTAAAGGTTAGAACAACATTAAACACTTACTCGTGACCGCGATTTTATATTGTCCCACAAGTCAAGATAAACAAGCGTGTGCTTGTGGTTACCTTGTAAATAAGAGTGGTTCAGAACCAGTGTTTATCACGACTCAGTGCTAAATATTAATAAAATCCTTTGTTTTTTAATATTCTATTTATAGAGTGTCTATAATAGTCTCAATGACAAACACAGATTGTATTTGTAGATCGTATCCATTTTTACTGGCTTTAGGGAAGGTGATACCTTTAATGACAGCATTTTTAAACCTTATTTATTCTTCGGTGCTTACTCGGTTTAAGCGCCCTCTTAATGTTCAAAGGCTGGTGCAGGCAAGCCTGTTAATGGCTATGATGCTTTCTAGTGTGTTTGCACCTTTTACATTTCAGGCTGATGCCACACCATCGCTTTCTTCAGATGAGCAGCGCACGGTGAATATTTACCGTGACGTGAGTCCGGCGGTTGTTAACATTGCCAGTACCACGCTGTCCTTGGATGCGTTTTTAAATGTGTTGCCAAAAGAAGGGCAAGGCTCGGGTGTTATTTTAACCAAGCAAGGGCACATTTTAACCAATGCCCACGTGGTGGCTGATGCACATCAATTAGAAGTAACCCTCATCAATGGGAAGTCGTACAAGGCTGAAGTGGTTGGCGGTGATATCAGTAAAGATATCGCGCTGATTAAAATTGATCCCAATGGAGAGGAATTACCGACCGTTCAAATTGGTAATTCGAATGATTTACTGGTTGGGCAAAAAGTATTTGCTATCGGTAACCCATTTGGCCTGAACTCAACACTGACAACCGGTGTGATTAGCAGCTTGGATAGAACCATTCGTGCTCGTAATGGGCATTTGATTGAAGGTGTCATTCAAACCGATGCGGCGATTAACCCTGGTAATTCAGGGGGCCCTTTGTTGGATAATAAAGGGAAGCTAATCGGAATTAACACGGCAATTTTTAGCCCGTCGGGTGCAAGTGCTGGCATTGGCTTTGCCATTCCGGCGAGTACTGCTCAGCAAATTGCCAACGAATTGATTCGTTACGGTAAAATCGTACGGCCCTATATTGGGATTCAGCCCGGTATTGAGTTAAGTCCTGGTATTGCGGAGCTCTTAAAGCTCCCCACGTCTAATGGCGTTATGATTGATCGTGTTGTGTTGGCGAGCCCTGCGCATCGTGCGGGTCTAAAAGGTGCCGACCGTCAACTGGTGGTGGCTGGTAAACGTCTGTTATTAGGGGGCGATATTATTGTTGCCTATGATGGTGTGAAAGCCGTGACGGTGAATACGTTTATTAAATATATTGAAACAAAAAACCCCGGTGACGAACTGCGTTTGAAATACTATCGTAATGGTGTGTTGAACAACACCGTGGTTAAATTGGGTGAACGAAGCCATAAATAAAAACCACCACCTGCCCGTTACCGACGCATGAATGATACAAACTTAAGATAAAAGGAAACAATGTTATGGCAAAAATTATTGTCGTCGATGATGATATGGCGATACGTGAATTGGTGAAGATTAATCTTGAAATGCAAGGCCATAACGTACTGACTGCTGAAGATGGCATTAAGGGCTTTGCCCTTGTTGAGGAAGAGGAACCTGATCTGGTGGTGTTGGACGTGATGATGCCTGAAGTCGATGGCTTTACGGTGTGTCAGCGTATTAGAAAGAACCCTGAAACAGAAGCAACCCCGGTGTTGATGCTAACGGCCTTGGGTGTTCTGGAGGATAAGGTAAAAGGGTTTGACGTGGGTGCTGATGATTACCTGACAAAACCGTTTGATATCCCTGAATTGCTAGTACGTGCTCGAGCTCTACTGCGTCGTTCGGGGACAGTGCCTAAAACCGCCACGCCTGAAGTGCTTTCGGTGGGTGATTTTACGCTTATGCCTGAAAACTTGGAAGCCCGGATTCAAGGTGAGGTGGTTAAGTTGACCCCCACCGAGTTTGAAATCTTGTACGCCCTTATTCAAAACCACGGCCAGACCATCGCTCTGAGCAAGCTTTTGCAAGACGTGTGGGGCTATCAGCCTGATGATGATGTGGAAACGATTCGTGTTCACGTGCGACATCTACGTGCCAAAATAGAAAAAATCGCGGACGGCAAAAAATACATCGAAACCATTTATGGCGGCGGCTACCGTTTAATGCCTGAGGGCTTAGTAAAAGCGTAATTAAATGGTGTTGTTTCACGGTGTTTGTAGTATCTTATGTAGGCATTGAGATTTCATATGTTGTGAAGTTGCAGATTCTCTTGTCAAAGATCACGTAAATTGATTGACATTCGTCTATGGTTTCGCTACATTGATCGTCTCAACCAATGCGCAAGCAATGGTGACTGTGTCTGGTGCGGCAATCAATGCCCTTTTTTATTGTAAGAAATGAAATGGTCTATAAACCGCTTATATCGTTATAAGAACCTCTTTTTATAAACGTTTTTGTATCTCCCTCGATATAACGATAATGCTATCTCACCGGTACGCCTTTGGTTGACCCGCAAAGAAAAATTTATTAAAACTAGTTATTAGGAGATAAACCCTTGCCAACAATTTCACAGCTCGTGCGTAAAGCCCGCAAAAAGGCAATTGAAAAAACCAAATCACCTGCCTTGCAAAACAACCCTCAAAAACGTGGCGTTTGCACCCGTGTTTACACCACTACCCCTAAGAAGCCAAACTCAGCGCTTCGCAAGGTGGCTCGTGTTCGTTTAACCAACGGCTTTGAAGTAACCTCCTATATTGGTGGCATCGGCCACAACCTACAAGAGCACTCGGTGGTACTCATCCGTGGTGGTCGTGTTAAAGATTT
>CAYGPY010000207.1:0-5468 GCA_964351765.1 uncultured Vampirovibrionales bacterium | reverse complement strand
ATAAACAACTTGAGCTGTTGGTTCAAGAAACCTCTAAGGTCTCTAAAGAGCGTGAACGTTTGGCCGATGCATTGAGCAATAGCAAGGGTCGTGGTGACTGGGGTGAGATGGAGCTAGCGCGTCTGTTAGAATCATCGGGCTTGTTGCCTGACGTGCATTTTGAGGTTCAGAAAAGCCAAGGTGGGTTGCGCCCCGATGTGACGATTAATCTGACCAATGGCCGAGTGCTGTACGTGGATGCTAAAACAATTTTGGTAAACCTAGAGCGCTTGATGGGTGCTGAAACTGAAGAGGCCGGTGGTGTTGAGCGTAAAAAGCATGCGGCCGCACTAGAGAAAGAGATTTTGTCTCTCAACAGTAAATCTTATGAATCTAAAACGGAAGGCAGTATCGATTTTGTGGTGTTGTTTGTTCCACGTGAATCGATGTTGCGTGTTGCGCTCGAAGAGCGTCCATCATTGATGGAAGCTGCCTTTAATAAGGGCGTGATATTGGCAAGCCCGCTTGTGCTGATCGCCATTTTAAAAGTAGTGGCATACGGCTGGAATCAAGAAACACTCTCGCAAAATGCGCGCGAAATTCAGAAGATTGGCCAAGATTTGCATCGCCGTGCAGCCACGTTTTTAACGCGCTTTGAGACGTTGGGTGGGCGAATTGACGCAGTATCGAGCCACTTTGATGAAACACGACGTTCGCTAATAGGACGTCAGGGCGTGATGCCACAACTTAAAAAAATGGAAGACTTGGGTAGCAAGTCTGAAAAATCACTGCCCGAATCATTGCTCAACGATATGGATGACGCATTGACGACAGAAACCGAGTTTCAACTCGATTCGGACGATGCGCTTCTAATGCAATTGGATGATCTTTCAAAAGAAGTGGCATCTACTGCAACTGTAGAAAAAAGGACTAAAAAATAACACCTTCTCACTATTTAAAACCTTACTTCCCTCGCATGGCATGGCTTTTCATGGGTTGGATTTGCACGCCGTTGACCTGAATTTCTCTCCCACTCACATATATAGATCAAAATGCCCTCTAATTGGGTGACGATGGAATTCATGCGTATCGTATAAAATAAAGATAGGGCAAACTATGGCCGTAAACTATGGCCAGTAAACTATACCCGAATTAACCCAATATCATTGTTGATTGAAGATGGCACATCTTGGCAGATCGCAATGAGCTATGAGAATCTTTATTGAAATTTAAAGTGTACACGCATTCTGTGTAGGCGCCATGGATGGCAAGAATACGGAATAACAATGGAATAATATGGTTTAGGCACGTGTTCGAAGATCTTAAACGCAAAATTGTGAATATTATCTACGGCCTCCTACTCGTCAGGTTCTTTCTGATGATAGGTGATCCTATTATGCTGCTTGATCCCAGCGATCCGAACTATGCCACCTATTATCAAGCCGCCATTGATGCAAGCTACCCTATTTACGAAGGGTGGCGCTCGCCCATCGATACTCTTTATCAGGTGAGTTTTTACTTGGTGACACCGGCCTATACGGTTTATGGCTGGTTTGCACCCTTTATGCCAACGCTCGATTGGTTCCCAGGGATGTATTCAGCCACGTTGTTACAGAAACTGCAGGCGGCCACCGGAAATAGTCCGTTCTTTACCACTGAAAGCGTAACCCGATTGTTTATGGGTTGGGTTGATTTTCTGACCTTGATCGCTGCTGCTATCTTTTGGCTGATTGATAAATCGATTGATAAATCCTACGAGACGATTAAAAACCTTGTTTGGAACTTGATTATTGAAATGTCGTTTTCCAAGAAGAAGCAACAAGTGTATCAAAGCAAGCTTGAAGAACGTGCCGCTGATTTGATGAAGTTGAAGGTGGAATACCGCAATCTGTCAAAAGAAGCGAGTCAGTTGGCGACCTCGGTTGTGACTGATGAATTAACAGGCTTGTATAACAAGCGCTTCTTCTTGCAGAAGATTGATGAAGAATTTAAAAAGGCCAAGGCCAGCAAATCGATTTTCTCGATTGTTATGATGGATATCGATCACTTTAAGAAGCTCAACGATACCTATGGTCACTTGATGGGTGACAAAGTGTTGAAAGACGTGGCTGGCGAAGTGAAAAAAGCCACGCCAAAAGACTGCTTTGCTTGTCGCTTTGGTGGTGAGGAATTTGCTGTGATTATGCCGGGTAAAGGTCACGAACAGGCCATGGCCATCGTTACGCCAGCTCATGTAGCGATTCCACAATTAAAATACACCGAGGATGCCAATCTTGTGGTGACGATTAGTATGGGGATGGTGAATACCAACTTTGGCTCCCCACTTTCGCAAGAAATGACGAACTATGAAGATGCGCTGAAATTGGCGGATGATGAGTTATACCGTGCCAAGTTAAACGGCCGTAACCGTATTGAAGCCAATCAAGTTCAATAGGTTGTGTTGAACGTGTATTAATGGGGTTGGTTTTGGGGGATAATAAAGCTATGGACTTTACAGAACAACTTGGTGCTGAAATACCGGCAAAGGCAGAAATGCTTTACGACTTGATTGAAGCGCGCCGAAGTATTCGCAAATACAAACCCGACACATTACCACGCGCTGTAATCAAACGTGTTTTAACCGCAGGGATGTGGGCGCCATCAGGCAAAAACCTTCAGAACTGGCGCTTTTTTGTGCTTCAAGGTGACAAGCGTGATGCGTATTTAGAGCATTCTCAAAAAAGCTGGGCATCGATTCAGCCGATTTTAGAAAAAACGCTGAAGCCAAGTTTATATGAATTTACCGAGCGTTTCTTCTACACACTGGGTGAGGCACCCGTTGTTATTTTTGCGTATAGTAAACCGCATACCGAAGAGAATAATCAAACCTCTCAGGGCAGCGTCTATATGGCGGTTCAAAACATATTGTTGGCTGCTCAGGCCGAAGGATTAGGAACGTGCCCTATGGGAAGCCCACTTGAGGTCAAAGAGGATGTGGATGCCTTTTTAGGTATTGATCCTGAAGAGCTGGAATTGATATGTGGTATCACGTTGGGCTACCCCGACCATGAACCACCGGCAGCCTCTCGCCAACACCATAGCCGTATTACGTGGTTATCCTAACCACCATTTAAGGGTACGTTGTAGCGTTGATAATCAACAATCACTTCTCTGCGCTTTTGCGTTAGAAGTGCAGAGGGAATACTTCCCTTGGGTAATAACGGCACTTGCTCGTTAATAGGCTCTGGTGCATCAGATAAGCTTTGTCTGCGTTTAGTAACGCTACCGTCTTGATTAAATACATAAGAGCAGGCCACACGTCCGGGTTCAAGACCAACCAGTTGCACAGTTAACGCTTGGCTTTCCTTGTCAAAATAGATTGTATCTGCCATCCAAAGGCCCTTAAGGTCGGATAGAGTAGGTGTGTTTTTAAGCAAATTGATCGCACGCAGTTGCGTGTCTTCGATTGGTGTGTGTTGCGGTGTTCGACGAATGAGCTTTTGAAATCGATCGCGAAAGCCACTAAACTGGACTGAATTTGATTGAAGGGGCATCATGAGTCTTGACCTCTTAGAGATTGAGGTACGGGTTTATCGCACCGTTGCCAAGCGTTTAATAAGTATTGACGAGGAACCGTCCCTTTTGGGGCGAATGTTTCTTGACCTGGTCGTGTCCAAGAATCTGGGTTAGTCCCGTAGTCTTCCTTGAGCACACTGCCATCACTTAAGTACAAGTACTTAACAAGAGGCTGTTGCGGTGATGTTTGAGGAACCGTAACGACAGGAATCCCTGTGAGTATATCAAGTTGTGGTTGTTGATTACTTAAGTTGGGAAAGCGAACTACTTTGGCGGTTTTCAGTAGATTTCTCAATTGCACCGGGCTAGGCGCTGTGTTTGTTCCTGCTTTTTGCTTTGCTGCAAATAAAACGGGAGTAAACGTAATGGATGTCATAAAAACAAATCCCTTCGATGAATGTATTTGTATGGCCGTAAAATCAAAATGTGGTTAGTTTAAATACTACCATCAACATAGTAGGGTGAAAATATCGTGATACTCGTTTGGGCTAAGTTGTTCATCGGTACTTGGCTTTCTTTATGCTAGGATTACGTTTGTTATGACCACTACTGATTTAAATAAAACCTATCAATCCACGGTTTACGGGCCTGTTAATTCTTGGCGCGTGGGCTCGTCGCTGGGCATCGATTTGTTGTTTCAGACCTCGATTTGCTCATTTAACTGCATCTATTGCCAATTGGGTGATATCCAGTTGAAAACCATTGAGCGTAAGATATACGTGGATACGGATCAGGTGGAAAAAGACTTTAAGAATAGTCGATGGCCTGAATCCGATATTATTACCCTCAGTGGTAATGGTGAGCCAACATTGGCTCTTAATATGGGTGAAGTGATTCATTTTATACAAGAATATAGCAAATAGCCTGTGATGGTACTTACCAATGGCACCACCTTAAACGATGCAGCCGTGCGACGGGACTTAAGTCTTGCTGATAAAGTGGCCGTGAAATTGGACGCTGCTACCGAGGATGGCTTAAAGCAGATGAACCGTCCTGTAGCAGGAGTGACATTAGAGAGTATTGTAGAGGGTGCTTGCATCTTTCGTCAGGAATATAAAACCGCTAAGCCTCAGGGTGAATTATCATTGCAATGTATGTTTATGCCTACTAATCGCGCTGAACTGGATGCCATGATTGCTTTGATCAAGCGTATTGAACCTAATGAAGTCCAACTAAACACGCCCAAACGTCCTTATCCGCTTGAGTGGCATGTGGAAAACCGTGGCAATCACGGTGATAAAGAATTCCCAAGTCGTACCTTGCGTGTGGTTGAGCCCGATGAGGCCGAGACCATCGAGAGTGTGATTCAATCTGAGACGGGTATTCCGGTCTTATCGATTTATCAAAAAAAATAAGATGACTCGTTCGTACTTCTAATTGCCATGGCGTTTTATAATAGAGTTATGGAACGGCGTCAAACATTTGAAGTTGAAAAAAGCTCAAGCTTTAAATATACCTATCGTAAGATGGAAACCGCTGAAAAGCGGAAGGTTGATCGTGGCATAGACACCGTTATGCTGGGGCCAACCGATCCTGATAATGCCGATATTACGGCACTCAGTAAAAAAACCAATTCACGAGGCTATCGGTATAGAATGCCGGGGATGTGGCTGTTTTATTCGGTGCACGAAAAAAAACCCGTGGTGACCTTTACGCAAATCCGCCTGTTAAAAAAGATGAAATAAATCAAAACCGTTTAACGGCTTAGGTTTTTATCATAGGTTGACGAGAATAAACTTCGTCTTCAATGTTGTTGGTAAGCGGGTTGAAGAAGGCACAAGCGCCAATCATAGCGGCATTGTCTGTGCAGTAGTTCATTTTGGGTATAAATAGCTTATAGTCGGGGTTCTCGCTAACAAAGTCTTGGAATCGTTGACGTAAACCACTATTGGCCGATACACCACCGCAGATAGAAAGCGTTTTAATGTTATGGG
>CAYGPY010000206.1:0-5477 GCA_964351765.1 uncultured Vampirovibrionales bacterium | reverse complement strand
CTGAGAACCTCATAATCCCTAGTTGCAGGTTCGAATCCTGCTGGGCCCACTTTTTTTCTACTTTTCTCCGAAGTGCCTAATTATTCAACAATATTACAATCTGTAATATTGTTGAATAATTAGGCACTTTACGTCGTTTAGGGTCTTTATTGCCAATGAACCAGTATTTCCTCCACTCAAAACCAAGACCTGAAGGATCCCCCCCCCATGCAGATCACACGCCCTCTTCTACACGCTACCCTCAAAGCAAAGCATCCTCAATTTGGAAACCGGTCATTGCAGCAACCTGCTTCAATTCAATTTGGGAAAACATCGAGCAAAAAAATGAGTTTAGGAAAGCGCCTCATGTTGGGCGTGCCTATTATGCTTGCATCTCTTACAGCAGGCTTAGCATCGAGTGTGGCGGGTGCCCAATCAAGCCAGGTTAATGCTGCAAGTGAATGTGCTCAAATTATGCCAAGTGGTGATATCAATTCTATTGATGACCTACCCGCAGGTATTGAAAATAACGATCACATTGTTTTTGATTTATCTAGCAACCCATTACTTTCACCTGAAGCGTGTGCAAATATCTCTCAAATGCTGCAAGAAAACTACAACAATGGTGAGGGTGCTTTTAAAGTAGTGGTGATTGAAAACACCGAACGTCGAAACCCACAAGAACTAAACACTGAAATTTTAAATCATTTGTCCCTCGCCACACCCGGTAATAATGATGGCGGTGTGCTATTGATTGTTCAAGATCGTTTTGTAAATAACAGTCCCGATAAGATGCATTGGGAACCTGCTGATGGTGTTCGAAATGCCTTTGCGGATCGTACAGGATACCGCAATAGTGTCGGAGAAGAGGTCATTGGTGTTTATCTTGCAGATATTGCACGCGAGTGGGATCGCGGGAATTTCGACGAAGCACAGGGTCTTATTGATGATGCCATTACTAAGACCATGGAAATCACGACAGAACGACTTGAAGAGCATATCGAATACAATTCACCACAAGCTGTGGCTCAACGTGAACGTGAAGCTGAAGAACAACGAAAAGCCCTAGCTAGCTTTTTTAAAGGACTTGCAGGCATTGTCGGTGGTGCAATTGTTGTTGGCGGAAGTGGTCGTGGTCTTTATGTTGTAGGTAAAAAGAAACAAGACAAAAACCGTCGCCTCGATAATGACATCGATACCGTGATACGACCACTTAATAGCATTGCATCAGCACATGCCGTAACCCGTCGCAATGTCCATAGTATCAAAACACTAAAAGCGGTACTCAGTCACGAAACCGGTGTAACAAATAAGCATGCAAGACCACAAGATATCCTTACCGCAATGGATCTCGTGATTAGTAAACTCTACGAGAAGAATGACCCTAAAATAGATGACACCATCGAAGATCTATTAATTACAGAAGGCTTATCGCATCCCCTGCCAGAAATTCGTGCTGCTGTTATCAGTGATATGGTTGAAGATGGGTTAAGTCGTGACGAAGATTTTGACAATTTCATGACACTTCTTGAAACTGAAGAAAATGGTGTTGTTCTTGATGCGTTGACCCCACCACTTTTAAAACTACTTACTGAAAACGATGCACCGGATTTTCACCAACGTCTAAAAGAAAGTGATAACGTAGGTGTAAGAGCCTTGAGTGTTCGTGCTATCGCAAAATACCCTAATGACAATACAGTATCTGAAATTTTTGATGCCCTTGCCAAAGAAGAAAATGGCGACTTGGCAGATCGTATGCGTTCAATTATTACACGACTCTCGACAGCCTCTGATGCTAGTCTTTTGTCCGAAAAGCTACAACATACCGATAGTGATGTGGTTCGTGCAGCATTAGAAGGCATTAGCAACTTAAATCTGAACAATCAATTTGAAGCTGTATTTGATCTTGCAAGCCGTAATAAAGATAACTCGCTAAATAGTGATTTACACTCGGCATTGTCTCAACTAGTAACGTCTGAGCATCAAGGCATGCTAGCCTCAATGCTTGAATCAGGTGGTAAGCAAGCCGAAAAGATTGCACTACCTTTATTAGCTCAATTAAAATCATCTTCATCCGTTCAAGCTTTAATTGACTATCTTGAAAAACCTGATACCAACTTCTCAGAGTTAGCTGAAGTGGCTTTGGTAGCAAGTGCTAAACAAGCAGATCGACCTGTTTTATTAGCAGAGCTTCACTCTCAAGATCCAAAGACCGAAGAAACCGACCTAATGTCAGCCTTAGTCAAAGCACTTCAAAACATTGGAAACCCTGATGACATTGACGATCTGACCAAAGCAATGGAGAGAGGCGTCTCGTCAACAGTATTTGATACCTTGTACGAGGCAATGGAAAGCAGTCCTCATAATGATGTGTCTTTAGCTTTCTTATCCGATACAGTGAAAGGACACGCAGATTCCGCGATAAGAACTGTTGCGGCATTAGCCCTCGATGATTACGGCATAAAGGCATTAGATCCTTTATTCGATGCACTAGAAGGTGCTCTTGGTGACGAAGAAAAGAACGTGATTACCAAAGCGATCTTAAAAGCCGGTCGAAGTGATACGGCCTTAAACGAATTACTGGCACGCACCACAGATGCCCATCCTGATGTGAGTAATGTAGCCACAACAGCAGCCATTCGTATCATCTCATCATGGGGTGAATCTAATTATCAAGACAAAGAAATGGTTAAAGAACTTTTACTTCTAGCCCAGCACCGAAGTGCTCGTGTGGCTGAGGAGGCCAAGGATGCCTATAACGACCTAGTTGCAAGTAAGCTTAAAGAATTAAAAAGCCTTGGTGAGCGAGGTAGTTTTAGCCGAGATGGCTCAGATTATAATAATGTAACGCAGTACACTAATGATGAAAACATAAGTATTAAATCCACAGCAAGCAAAGCACTCGATAAAATGAATACACGTCGAAAGCGCCATGAAGCTGAGGAAGCACGTCGTGCTGAGGAAGCTCGTCTTGCCAAAAAACGCAGAGCAGAAAAACGTCGACGTGATGAAGCAGCGGCCGCATCTCGTCGAGCAGCAGCTAGGCGAAGAAGTGCCTCAAGATCATCCAGCAGTGGCGGCTTCTCTGGTGGTGGTGGTTCCTCTAGTGGTGGCGGAGGCAGTAGCTGGTAATGACGATGACTTCTTTACAACCCAATGCACCTGTACAGTTCAGTGCAAGTGCCCCTATTGAAAACACGTCTCGACGCAAGATGCTCGATTACTTCTCAACGTTCGATAATCGTTTTGATAGTGATATTGTGTATCTCTCGGCCAATGAATCACCTCCTGAAACTGACGTGAGTAAAGCAAAAAAGCGTCTCAATAGAGGATTAGTATCTGTTGCGATGTTACTAGCCAGCCTAGGTTTAGCAGGGGGTGGTGTCATCTCCTCAGTGGTTCATAGCAATCAAAAGCCGTCAGAGCAAATTACAGCTCAATATGAGACGCGTCAAAATCAAAATGCATTTATGAATAATACGTGGCAAGGCGTTCAAAACAGTGCTGCTGAAAATGCCGTATTTCAAAATGATATTGAAACTGAACTCGAATTTCATCAAGCAGTTCAGAGTCTTTTATACAGAACCGTTGACACACTCGAACAGTATCCCTCTGAAGGCATGAACCCTCAAGTTATTAGTCAATTACGAGCAAACATTTCTGACTCCGGTGATTTTAATGCAGCGGCTATCGGGCATGATATATCTGTTGACTTTGTTAATTATCTTGAAACCGAATTGAACCTACCCGTTGATCCATCAGTACGACAAATAAATCAAGCATTTACTCAAGTCGAATCGGATTTCATTAACCAAACACCTCTATTACAAAATCTTTCAGCAGATAAAAAAGCAGTGCTTCTTTCATCACTTCAAGAAACCATTCTTTCTATAGCACCCAACGTACCTACTTCTGATGATTATGATACGGCTTTTACCACGGCGTTAGGCTTAAAATTAGAGGGTGTGAATGTAGGTGATTTTTATTCACTACAATCTGAAGATCAAGCCATCAAATTATTTGAAACGGCAGTATCAAACCCAAACAACTTTCAAAATCTATCACAGTCCGAGCGCGATGCTTTTTTAACCTTAGGAACAGATGTACTTGAATCTCTAGATTTATCTGATAATAAACCCGAAGGTACATCAACACTACTAGGATTAACTGCTTATTCTATGATCTTATTAGGTCTTACTGGCAGTGTCGGTATTGGCTTTATTCGTCGTGACGAATTTGCAGGATTACTTCAGTCTAGAACTGAGCTCAATGAAGGATTAGATAAACCAACTTTACTAGTTCGCAATTTCGATAAAGGGGATCCAGAAAACACACGACGTTCTGAAGTACTTAATGCAAATATTGATACGATAGCAAGTACAATGGAAAAGGTATTAGAACGAGCCAGCAGTGAGAGTGGTGTTGTAGAACACTTTATTGAAACACTTTATGGCAACGTGACAAATCGACCTGACGCCGATGTATTCAGACAAATGTTTACCAATCAAGTTGTACAAGACATTCAAGCTCAACAAACAAAATCTGAGCGTCTGCAGCAATCCGAAGTAAACCAACTCGACTTTTTAGAAGCGATTGAAGAAAGCATGCAACGTGCATTGGATAGTGGCAACATGTTGAAATTTGTATTACCTGAATCTGATGAGGCACCTGCTCAGTTAAGCTTAGATGATGCCACTATGGTAGAAGATTTGTATGAGGTACAAGAAAGCCTCGATAGCCAAATTCAACAAGCCCATAAATTTCTGGTTAATACCTTACTAAGTCATGTTTATAAGGTGCAACAAATTGAAAACCTTACTAAAGAAATAAGTGTACTTGAATCCAGGCTAGCTCCTCAAACTGATCAGAGTTCAGAATCTTACCAGACTGACTTCAGTAGATACAGCCAATTAACAGAACAACGAGAAGCTCAAGAAAAATTAAAAAGCGAGTTTGAAAGCCATTTAAATGATGCCCGTCAAACATTAGGTTATATGATTGCAAAACTAACAAAGCAAATGGATCGTATCCAAGGCACAATCAATAAAGCAACGGCTGCTGAATCAATGACAAAACTAGAATCTCTTAAAGAGGAGACTAGTCAGAATTTTGAAAACTCTGCTATACAACAGCTAATCGATGAAGTTGAATTACAATCCTATATTCAAGAAGCTAAGCAAGAGCTAGATACAGCTTATCCTACTCCAGTGTAAACTAACTGCCCTTGCAAAAAATGTTCAAAGCTGTTAATTAACAGCTTCTTGAGAGTACGTCGATGATGGACTACCACTGTTGCATGGCTTCAATCACTGTTTCTTGATCAGACATTAAATATCCTTGTGTCGTTGTAATATCGGCATGACCGAGTGCCTTTTGAATTAGATGTAATGGACGACCCTTTTCAGCATTCATTGTCGCAAAGGTTCTTCTCAGTCCGTGAGGTGTTACCTTAATACCTGATCTGTCACTGACTTTCTTTACCATCCTAGCAATGTTTA
>CAYGPY010000205.1:0-5478 GCA_964351765.1 uncultured Vampirovibrionales bacterium | reverse complement strand
AAGCAGGCTTGCAGGAATTTGACGTTATGATTGTTGGCGTTGACAACCCTGATGACAGTACTGACAGCAGCAATTACATTCAGACCACACTTCGATCTGCCGAGGCAAACTCAGGCACTATTGCTCTTGGCGGGCCGCTACATCCATTGATACCCCTTGGAACAGCCGTAACCTTGATGCATGCGAAGTCATCAACGTCAAAAGACGAAATCAACACTGATTTTGCTGCTTTATTTGCCCCCGAAAAGCAAACAAACCGAGCTATACGGTGCGTAATAAACCTCAATGACTTCAATCAGATTGTTTGAAGCTAACGACCCATCGTTTTGATAAATAGCCACATTGCCTCTTACCTATTTGCATAAAAAGCCGTAAACCCACCATTTGGTGGAGGCTAATGGTATCAAATGAACCTATTCTGAAACTAGATATGTGTCTAGAATAGGTTCATTTTGTGTTGTTAAGCGCAACACAGGCACATTCAATATAAAAGAGAGTGGTATGTGGCTCGAAACGTTGTCGTTTCATCGGATATGACAGAACGAGTTGACTACCAAATCGGTATTTAAAACACTGATCTAAAACGTTTCCCATAACACTATTCCCAAAAAAAGGGGTATCACCACGTGGATTTTACAATGCTTTTTGGATTTTTAGCAGGTCTGTCGATCTTGGCAGGCGCACTGGCCTTTGGCCATGTCCCACTGCATCTCATTTTTAATGTCGAAGCGATATTAATTGTAATTGGCGGAACCATCACCGCCACGTTGGTTAGTTTTAATCAACAAACATTAGTGCACGCATTTCGTGCTTTTAAAAGTTGCTTCCACAAAAATACTCTTTCACCTGAGTACTGTCTTGATATGGTGATTGAAATTTCGAACTTTGTTCGTACCGAAGATTTATTGGCGCTTCAACCACTCATCGAATCCATCGATAGTCCGTTTTTGCGCAAAGGCTTAAAGCTTGTTATCGATAACCGTAGTGAAACGTTTATTCAAAGCAGCTTAACCACCGAAATTGAAACCGTCTACCGTGAACAATTGGATAACGCCCGCGTGTTTGAAACCGCCGGTGGCTTTGCACCGACGATGGGTATTATTGGCGCGGTGATTGGTTTGATTTATGTTGCCCAATCCTTTGAGAACCCAGCTCAACTAGGTGAAGGCGTAGCGAGTGCGTTTAGTGCCACCTTATATGGTGTCGCGCTTTCTAACTTATTTTTACTGCCCATTGCTAGCAAACTAAAGCAACGTGCTCGTGATGAATGGTTTATTAAAACCCTTTTACTTGAAGGCATTATGAGTATTCAGGCTGAAGATCATCCGTTTGTGCTTGAAGAAAAGCTGACTGCCTTTGTATCAAAAACAGCCTTGACCGATAGCCAGGATGCCTTTAACAAACCGTATGGCACAGGCCCTGATGCCTTTGACATTATGGGTGGTGCTGGCTTTGATGAAAGCGACGCTTACAGTAACCGTCAATACGAACCTGCGATGGATGATTACAATCGTTTCTAGTTCGTTCGTTTCTTTATTCATTTACTCCACCTTAACCTCGATGTGATTTATGGCTAAACTTGATTTTGGAAAATTTATTGGACGCAACATCCCCGTGCAAACCGTTAATGAGTTACACGTGGAAATGCAGGTGCTTGAAAAAAAGAAGCGTAACGAAACGTTGCTGCAAGAAGTACGTAACTACCGAAACAGCAATACCGTTGCAACATCTAACACGCGCACGCAAAGCCTGCTTCAAAAAATGGAAGCTCTCGATCACGAGCTCGACACCAACACGCAAACCGGTAGCAGCCGTTGGATGATCCCTTACGCGGATCTAGTAACACTGCTTGTGGGCTTATTTATGTTGTTGTTTGTTGCCGTTAGTTCAGAAAACAGCGAACTCAGCACCTCTGCTGAAACGATGAATTCAAACAAGGCCGTTCAGACCGAAGTATTAAACCAGCTTCAGGTTGAACTCAATGAAGCCAATCAAGAATTGGCCAACTTATCAGCCTTACAAGATCTTGATTTACAACTGAACCAAGGTGAATCACTCGATCGTGCTAAAGAAATTAGCACCGAATTACTCGAAGCCAAACTCACCGCAATGTTAGGTTTAGCCGAAGGCTCGAACGAAGCAAATGATTTAACCATTCGTACTGATGATCGCGGCGTGATTATTTCACTCTCTGATCAGATTTTATTTGCCCCCGGCAGTGCCGATTTAAACAGTCAAGCAAAATCACGCCTGCACAACCTAACGGATGAGTTAAAGGCGATGCCTCATCCAATTGTTGTAGAAGGGCACACCGATAACACACCCATTCACACGGCACGATACCCGTCTAATTGGGAGCTCTCAACAGACCGTGCGACCCAGATATTACGCTACATGATTGAGTCTGAGGAATTTGAACCGGCTCGGTTGTCGGCAACCGGCTATGGTGAATATCGACCTGTGGATGAAAATTCATCCATTGAAGGGAAACGCAAAAACCGCAGAGTCGATATAGTAGTATTAAATTCAGTGTGGCCTGTGACGGGCTCCAATCTGAAACCTTCTGCAAAACCAAATGCAGGCAATAAAACGAGCAACACCCTTCAGCAAGAGCAAGCTGAAAAACTAGAAGAAGAGTTGACACACTAGTTATTGAATTGAGGATATCGCTGTTATGGCAAGACCAACAAAGCCAAAAGACATTAAACCTAAAGCCGATGGTGACGCAGCACCGACTGCTGTTCCTGTTCCATCAGGTGGTGGCGGTGGCGGCCTCGACCTTAAGTTTTTAATCACCATTGTGGTGATTGTATTGGCAACGAGTTTAACCTCGGCAGCCTCAGTTTACTTTTTAGCCCCTATGGTTTTAGGGCCACAAATTGATGCGATTAGCACCAGTGGTGGAAATCATGGTGAAGACGGTGGCGAACATGCCCCAGCACACCGCATGGGCATGAACTTAGAGCTAGACGAATTTACCGTCAACCTAAAAAGCGATCCAAATATCGGTGGTAACCAATTCTTACGTGCTCGTATTGCATTAAACATTTATGACACCGAAGAGAATTGTTTCCAAGCGGCTGAACATGCCAGCTTGCCACTCATGCTTGAAGACGGTGGTGCCATTGTCGGTGCTGCGGCAGCCATTGATACCCGAGCCATTGTTGAAGACAATGAGATGCTTCTTGCAAGTGGTGGCGCTGCACCAGCAGTTGATCCGTTTGATGCATGTAACGAGCGTTTTAATAAAAACATGGCGCCTTACACCCCTAATATTCGTGACGTGATTAACACAGCATTGATGAAGCGTACAGCAGGAACCTTGTCGACCATTGAAGGACAAGAGGCGTTAAAAGATGAAATTTCAGAAGAAGTAAACCAATACGTTGGCCCTCGTTTTGAAGTACTTCGTGTGAACTTTGCTGACTTTATCATTCAGAAATAAAACCAAAATTAAAAACCTAACTTACTTACCTAAAGTTTTAGGCGTTCAATGCCGATGACAAGGGTAATACCAAAACTTAAAATCATCAGAAAAGAGCCGTTCGTTTCACCACGAACCTATCTAAAACAAACCATCTAAAAAATACCGTAGAGAGAACAACCTAAACCGGAGGATACTCCCCTGTTATCCCAAGAGGAAATTGATAGTCTATTATCATCTTTGTCAGTTGGCATGGAAGATTCGGCTGCTGCTGAAGGCGGCGGTACGGCTTTAGCTGCCGGTGGCGAAGATTTGGTCTATGAAAAACGAAATTATAAATTGTATAATTTCCGTCGTCCCGATAAATTTTCAAAAGATCATTTGCGGGCGCTTCAAACCATTCACGAAAACTTTGCACGCCAACTGGGCTTGGTGTTAACGGCTTACCTTCGTATGACCGTTGAAATTGACGTGGTTTCTGTTGATCAGCTCACCTACGATGAATTTGTCCGTTCGATGCCTAACCCCATGACGGTTGGTATTCTCGAACTCGATCCACTCCCTGGGCAAGTATTGATGGGAGTGGGTTACGAAGTGACCTCAAGCGTGATTGACCGTATGTTAGGTGGCCCTGGGCTTCCTGAAGCAAAGGCACGTGAGCTGACTGATATTGAAAACTCATTAATTCGTCGTGTTCTTGACCGTACCATCACCTCTCTTGAAGAAGCGTGGCGCTCGGTAATGAACATTAATGCGGCCATGGTGGGTATGGAAGAAAGCTACCAGCTTATTCAGGTTGCAACGCCCGGTGAGATTGTTGCTTTGGTTACCTTTGAAGTTAACTTGGGGAATAAAAACTCCGGCTTAATGAGCTTGTGTGTTCCGTATCCTGTTCTTGAAGGTGTGATTAGCCAATTGAGTGCGCAACACATTTTCCACCGTCAGCAATCCAGTATTCCAGTAGAAGAGCAAGAAAAGATTCTACAAAAACTACATTACGCCCGTACACCGTTTCAGGTGATGATGGGGGGTACCGATATTAATGTGAAAGACCTGCTTGAACTGCAAGTGGGTGATGTCATTCGTCTTGATAGAGAAGCCAAAGACCCCATGTTGGCTTGTGTGAACGACGAGCCTAAGTTTTTCTGCCGTCCCGGCACCTTTAAAGACAAACTGGCTGTTTACATCTTGGATGAAGTGGACATTGTTGAAGCAATAGAAGGATTTGGAATCGATGTCGAACGAGAATGATGCAATCACTAACGAGCAAGACGCTTTAGAAACAGCAGAAACATCTGCTGAAGCTACTGCCATGAGCAATGAAGTGCAAGATATCATCGGCGAGATGACCAGCATCTCCATGGGTTCAGGCACCTCGGCGTTATCGGCCTTGATTGGTCAAGACATTGACCTTGCTAATCCAGATGTGACCTTATGCGCAAACCACGCCGATTTGGCCGAGCCTTTTGCCGGTGAAGAAAAAGTATTGGTGTTTTTAAATTACACCGAAGGCTTCTCGGCCAGTACATGTTTTTCAATCAAAACAACCGATGCCAAGCAAATCAGTAATATGATGCTCGGTAATGCCGATCAAGCCATTGAAGCGGGTTATCTTGATGAACTTCAGCAAAATGCACTGCTTGAAGCCATGACTCAAGTGATGACGGCTGGTGCCACTAGTCTTGCTGGTGTGATGGGGCGTGCTGTTGATATTGATAGCCCTCAAGTTTTTGAATATAGCGCCGATAAACTAGTAGAGGTCATGCCAGCCTTAGCGAGCGAAGCCTTTACCGCAATTAGATTTACGATGGCCATTGCCGATGGCAAGACCATTGAAATGGAACAATACATCACCAACAAAGCAGCCGAAGAACAACTGGTTAGCTTGCTGGCGGATGACACCAGCCAAAAAACGGCTGCACTACAAGAACAACAAAAAGAACTCGTCGGTGCCGGAGTCGGTGCCCAATCGAAGGAAGTGAACACCATGAGTAACACACGTACCGAATCAGGAAACCCAACGGCATCAGACGTACATGTTGATCCCGTTACAG
>CAYGPY010000204.1:0-5503 GCA_964351765.1 uncultured Vampirovibrionales bacterium | reverse complement strand
TAAATATTTTTCAAAGAACGTCATTTCTTCATGCATTACATCAGGGATAGCGACCTCTTCGCGTGAGAGCTGAAGCAGCGCCTCTAGTGGATTTGTTGAGATACCCTTCTGACCCAACAGGCAATCAATTTGAGCCACTAGACCATTAAAGCCGAGTACTAATTCACCCGCCTCGTTCACGTATCGGCTGACATTCCCCCCATCGATACTAATGGGAGCCGTCGAATATGTGCTCAAATTCTTATGGCGCCAGCGGTGATAATCAACGCCAATAACAGGGTTCAAAATATCCAGATAATCACTGTCTTCTGGCGCAAAGGTGGGGCGCGTTATAAATTCATCCAGTAATTCGGATGGGTACAACGGCATCGCCACGTTCAAATCATCTCGTAAACCCTTACGGGCTCGCAGTGATACTTCGAAGGTTTGCAATTCCTGATAGGGGACACCTGCAATACTAAATACCGGTGATACGCCTAAGTAGTTGTGTTTGTCACCAAACAAGCCACCTAAGCCTTTAATATAAGGGTTATTACTTTGTCGAATCAAGTCTAAATCAGGCGAGGCATCAATCACAATCGTGGCTTCGACTTGGCCACCTGACCACGATAAGCAATGGGTACTCTCTTCATACTCACACACAACAGGCTCACCTGTGGAGATAATCGACACGCCTGCCTGGTGGCAAAGTTCATAGAGAACCTGACTGGCCAATTGGGGAGCTAAGGCAACCCGCTTCACGTTGGCTTTATCCAAAAACTCTTGAAATAAAGGAGAAGTCACTTCTGGAGTGATATCCATATAACTAAGCCCACCGCGTGTGGACAATCCGCCCAGCCAAGGATGGGTGGAGCGTCGAAGCAAAGCAACACGCGTACCAGCTCTGGCCGCAGACACAGCACACAGGACGCTTTCCACCTCATCACCATACACCACCAGCTCATAATAGCTGCGTGACGTATCACAGGATTGTTTATTTTCGGGCATCCTTCTATTTTAGCTTATATTTTGGTGTAAGAGACTATTGTGAATGGGTGTTTAAAGAACTTTAGCCAGCTTGATTTCTGGCTCTATTCGGGCTATTTTAGAGCCCTACTCATTCTGGTACGGCGACATGGCCAAGTGGTAAGGCAGGAGTCTGCAAAACTCTTATCCCCGGTTCAAATCCGGGTGTCGCCTCCAGAATATTTTTTAGTTTTAAAGGGAGAGTTATGATGACCACCACAACGCAAACCACGGTGCCTGAAAGTGCTTTTAATGGAACTAAGGCGACTGAAAAGAGTGATATGTCTTATTTTTCTCGTATGCTGAGCAAGGTTCGTGCTTATGAGGCTGGCACGCTTCGTGAGGATTTTCACGATAATTTGGGTATTTTTGCTGATGCTTGGTGCAGTGATTTTATACAGGTGCCTTACGAGGACATCAAAAAACGCACGCTTGAAGGTGGCACTAATGAAGAGGTATTAGCGTGGTGTTTTGAAAACGGACGTCAGCTTACGAACACGGATCTGATGATTTTCAATAACTTTATCAGCAAACTGGGCTGGAACGACTTTGCAAGCGGCTCATTACAAGAACGCAAAGAAGAAATAGGCCTTGGCGATCGCGATGATATCCAAACCATGCCCGAACTCTTTGAGTATGATGAAGGCCGTAAAAGCTAGTTTATAAATTTTCAAACCAATAAAAAGAGCCCTGAAAATAATTCAGAGCTCTTTTTCTTATGCCTAGTTTTTCCTAAACAGTTAAATCTATACAGGTTTGCGTCCTTGAATCACGCGAAGAACCATCATGACAACGGCTACAACAAGTAATAGGTGGATAAAACCGCTAATAGTGGCACCCGATACAAGACCGACGGCCCACAGAATTAATAACATCGTAAAAATAGTCCAAAACATATGATTTCTCCTTTAAATAAATAGCGATAGCCTGATTGACTATATCTATATCATCGCATTTGGACAGAATGGATCACACTACCTAGACCGCTACACATCGATCAACACTAGGTTAGTCCTGATAGCTACACGGTGAATACGGTTATTGAAATAGCCGTATTAAAATCTAGGAAACATCAATATCCACGGCTTTTTTAGCTAGTCTTTGTTTAAGACCCTTCAACTCCTGAGTAATAACAACATCACTATCATCCGCATTAGGAGAGAGCTCCATTAAGTTTTTCAAGCCAGTCTGCTCCGCTTCGTCTTCGAGCATATAACGCACCAAGTCATCCTTGGTTAGTACATACCAGTCGCCCAGCATTTTAACTGCCTTGGCACCTTTTTCTCTAATCTCTTTAAACACACCAAAGAGATTCACATCATCTACATTAGCATCACTATAGTCTGTACCGGCGAGCAGCTCTGCCTTTCCATCGGTGGCTAAAAGATCATACGTCTCTTGCATTGCTTCTTCTTCAGTCAGAACGGCGTCAAGCAGTTCGTCAATTTTAGCTTGAGCATCTTTGGCATCAAGGCCACGGGATTTAATTTTTTCAAACAGAGTAAGTAATTCTGCTTCTTGGTCTATTAACTCTGGGGATCGAGGAATCACATCCGTTAAAAGGAGCGGTTCATTGGCACTATCGTCCTCAAGCTCAGTAGCAGCATCTACATCGTGCTCTCGTTCAAAGCGATCCTCAAAGCCCACTTCAGCCGCAGCAAACGATTGTTCCCAATCGGCTTTTAATTTTGCTTCGGTCATGGCATTGGTTTCATTGCCCGATTTGGATCGCACGCGAAAGACTTCACCAAAACGAACGCTTAAAGCGGATTGGCTTGTATAGTTACGTACTTGAGGTTGGAATGATGTCATAAAACCCTGTTTTCGATTGAAACCCTACAATATAGTTGAATAAAAGTGCCTAAATAGATCACGGTGCTACTAAGTAACAATAACGCTTAATAATCACGATTTTTGTTACATAGCTATAACACGTTAAGTACTAACCTAGCGACGTGGTAATTCTTTTGCTTTTACACGCAAGTCATTCATTTGACCTTCAAGTGCATCTCTAAATGCATTGATTTCAGTACCCACAAGCTGATTAAGGCGATGAATTAGACCATCAAGCTTGCCAACGCTATCATCATCAAGACCTAAACGCATTGTACCGCCTACGATATCGCCATTAATACCTAAGTCACTAGATAACAATTGTGTACGACGCAGTTGCTCATACTGGTCTTTATCTTTACCCGTATACACAATCGGCAAGTAGTCATCGGCAACAGCACGCACACCTTTACGTTTTGTCAGGTATTCGGTAGCCTCTTGAGCTGACCAGCCGGTTACGCGGTGGACATTACCAAAATTAATGTTGGTCTGTGATAATGATTGCATTCGCACTCACTCCTTTAAACGATTTCCTGTCGCGCCTATTAAAATACGCTATATCAGTAAAATAGTTTTTAATCTATAAAAATAAAATCAAGTGTTCATTGAGTTAAGTCATGATAATACACCATGAATCTTAAATAGTCCAAATCATGTTACTAGATTGTTGTGAGTGATAACTAAATTAGCGCATGATGATTAATGCCGTTATTATTCTTCGTTTTATCATTGCGAAAGCCCTCTCTTTCGTGTATAAAGAAGCCATATCTAATGCGGTGAGAGAAGAGGACCAATGCAATGAACCTTGTTGTATTTATTAAACAAGTACCCGACAACACAAAAACTCAAGTCGGTGACGATGGCGTGATTCCTGAATCAGCCCCAATGATGATGAATCCTTATGATGAGTATGCTCTTGAAACAGCGTTGCGCTTAAAAGAAGCGTCGTCGGGTCATCTCACTGTTATTTCAATGGGATCGCCATCAGCCAAAGAAATTGTGAAGAAAGCCGTTGCCGTTGGCGCTGATCAAGCGTTTATTGTGGCTGATGATGCCCTTGAAGGTAGTGATAGTAGCGGCGCAGCGCATGTGTTGGCGCAGGCCGTTAAAACACTCGTTCCTGAGCACAACGTGTTGGTATTTGGCCAAAACGCACTCGACACAGGTTCTGGTCAAACAGGTCCCAAGGTAGCTGAGCTGCTTAATATACCAAGCTTGAGTTTCTGTAAGAATGCAGAAGCAGACGGCAATAATTTGACGGTAAGCCGTGAAACCGAAGTCGGTACCGAAAAACATAGCATGACGGCACCTGCAGTGATCTGCATGATGAAATGTGACTACGAATTACGTGGTTCCAACATCAAAGGCGTTATGAAAGCCAACAAAACCGACATTCCTATCAAGACACTCGCTGATTTGGGTGTGGACACCGCGAAGGTTGGTTCTGCTGGTGCCTCCACAGTAATGGTAAAAACGTGGAAGCGTCCTGCCAAAAGTAACGGTAAGGTCATTGACGGTAGTGATGCCGGTCAAGCTGTGAATGAATTGGTGAATTACTTAAAAGAATCCAAAGTACTGTAAATACAGGCTTAACACGGATTCCGTTACGACTTTTTTAATGAGGATGTAAAATCATGAGTGAATTCAATGGTATTTTAGTTGTTACCGAACTCAAGGACGGCGCGTTAACTGACGCTAGTCAGGAATTATTAACCCCAGCACGTCGCTTGGGTGATAAATCATCCGCACCCGTAACCGCTTTGGTTTTAGCAGGCAGCTCCGATGATACGTCTGCGACTGAGACCTTACTGGGTCAATTGGGTGCCGACACCGTTATTAGTGTTAAGGATGATGCCCTAACCACTTATCAACCCCAACTTTACACCAAAGCAGTGGCTGATATTGTGACAGCAAAGAAACCGGCTATTGTTCTGTTTACCGGAACACGCAACGCGCAAGATTATGCCCCTCGTGTTGCAATTCGCACCGATGCTGGCTTAGTAACACAAGTCGATGACTTGGATTTAAATGGTGATAACAAGCTTGAAGCAACGCGCTCCTCTTTTGGTGAAACCATTCTTTCAACCGTTACCACCCAAGGCGATCGTCCTCAAATGGTGACCGTAAAGAAAAAAGCATTTCCAAAGCCTGTGGCTGATAGCAGCAAATCGGCTTCTGTTGAAGCAGGTTCGGTTGACTTATCATCGGTAACAGCTCAAAGCAGCTTTGTTTCTGTTGAAGCATCTGACACAACCGACAAACCCAGGCTCGAAGATGCCGATATTATTGTTTCGGGTGGTCGTGGCTTAAAAGGCCCTGAGCACTTTGAATTGGTTGAAAGTCTTGCTAGTTCATTGGGTGCAGCAGTTGGTGCATCGCGTGCTGTAGTTGATGCCGGCTGGCGTCCACACGCAGAGCAAGTGGGCCAAACAGGGAAAACCGTCAGTCCTAAAGTGTATTTCGCTTTGGGTATTTCTGGAGCCATCCAGCACTTGGTGGGGATGAGCACAAGTGACATCATTATTGCGATTAACCGTGATGAAAATGCCCCTATTTTTAAAACCGCCGACTTTGGTATTGTGGGCGACGTGTTTGAAGTCGTGCCTAAACTTACTGAAACCATTAAGTCTGAGAACCTACAGCCTAACGTTTAAAACGATAGAGG
>CAYGPY010000203.1:0-5520 GCA_964351765.1 uncultured Vampirovibrionales bacterium | reverse complement strand
GATCGGGCCCATCATCCTGCGCGTTATCAGCCCTGTCCATCAACGCCTTGCTGTGAAGCAACGCCTGAATATCCGCGTCCAGCGTAATGGCACCCGTGCCATCATAGCCAGCACCTTGGGCATCCAGCGTGTTTAACAGCGCCTTAAAATCACTGTTGTCATTCTCAAGCATGCGTTGCTCAAACATTCTTAAATCATCGCGATCTAACATGCTGGGTTGCGTCGGCGTGAGCCGCCCGTCCCCATTTTGCGTATCCAATGGACGGCGCTGAGGCAACAAAACGTGTTGCCCAGCAAACTGTACGTTATTCATATGTGATCCTCTTAAAGTTATCCCCCTCATCGCAACCGGCGCACAGTCTTCACTATGCAAGGTGTCCAGAAATCGTGAGTTGACTCCCCAGTCAAACCCTATCTGTAAACCGACCTGCCACGATGTGTGACCTAAATGTACCTATCGGAACCTTAACCCTCGTTAATGCTCTTTGAGTTCTCTCTCTATAGGCTTAAAAACATACTGGCCCCAAAACGTGCGCGTTTGTTTTATTTGGTATGGTGCGTTTTTAGGCGGTCACGGCCAGAAATGGTTTTTAATCGCGTCGAATCACATCGCTTTTTAGTGAGTTCACCCTGTCGATCATCAGTACCCCGTCCAAGTGATCGATCTCGTGTTGCACGGCCACCGACTCTTGGGTTTCAAATTTGTATTCTTGCGGTTCGCCGTGCTCGTTAAGGCACGTTACCGTGGTTCTTGTGGCTCGCTTGGTGTTAACCAGAAACTCGGGGAAACTTAAGCACCCTTCGCGTGTGGATTTTTTTCGGCTGGATTCGGTCACTTCTGGATTGATAAACACCCGCAGTTGGGTTTGTTTTGTGTCATCGGTAGCGTTAGCCGAGGTATCCATAATAAAAATGCGATGCGTTGCTCCCACCTGATTAGCAGCCAACCCCACGGCGCCCTCGCACGCGTACATCGTCTCAGTCATATCTGAAATCAAGGTCTGAATCTCATCGCTCATCACCGCGTCATGCGCCACAGGCGTGCACACCGTTCGCAAGATATCAGCGGGGTATTTGTAGATTTTTAAAATCGCCATAACAGAAAATAAAACACTTAGTGATAACTTGAGACGAACGAACCCCCAAGCCTTAAAGCGTTTCCACCTCCATCTGTCGGCAATGAATATCGAGCTTCATGGTTTTACTCAGTGCGTCCAACTTGGTTTGCACCTCTACAAAATCAAACCCTGTGGGCAACGCGGTTTCAATCAGCAATACATACGCCTTACCCGCTTCACCATCAATACTTTGAGCGTTGAGGTCGGTAATACTGAGCTGATGCTCAGATAAAATGCGCGCCACATTGGCGGTAATGCCGGTTTGATCGTTGCCACCCACGGTAATCAAAAACGGGGTGTGGTTGGCTTTACTCGCCGACAGATCCCGCTCGCCGAGTTCCACCAACTGCAAACGCACACCGAGATCTTTGCTGGCTGAAATAAGCTCCGTATCGAGCGCCGTGTGGGCGTCATGGGTGAAGTCGCTGGGGGGCTCCACAATCACAATTAGGCTAAAACAATTGCCCAAACGCGCCATGGTGGTGTCTACAATGTTGCATTGATGCGTGCTTAACACGTTACACACGCTGGCCACGATACCTGGTTTATCAAGGCCGATGCCGGTAATAGCGAGTTGCTTGCTCATAAAAGGAGATCCTATGTCTTTGCTGGTTGGTATCTAAAAAATCTATCCTTCTATTGTACACAATGAAGCCGGTTTCGCTGACATTATGTTTGTTTTATAGTGTTCACCAAGGATTTATTCACCATATTTAGGGGACGAGGCAATGAAAACGGTTTTACCACCGGCACCATTACGTGCAAATAATGTGATTCAAGGCGTGAAATTTCAAGGTAAACTAACCGATCGCTTTAAAGTTTGGCGTAAAAATAACGAGGACACCCAGCAACAGGTGCTCGACGATCAACTTGCTGAGGGTGAAGCTAAACCCAATTCAAAAAAAGGTTTAGCTGCAAACTCATCAGATATAACGCGTGCAGCGTATCGTAGTCAGAATAGGTTTCAGCCGAGTTCGTCTCAATTTCCAAAACCAATTCATACGGTTGCTCAACATGCCACGGGTGACGTGACGAATCAGGTGGGGTTGCTGACCGATTATAATATTTACGACACCGACCCCGCCTTAAAAGAAACCATCAAACGCTTGGGCGCCAACTGGGCCGAAGAACGCTTGCAGGCATTTGGTAGTGTTGTGGGTAGCGACCGCACGTTTGAAATGGGCTTTGAAGCCAACGAACATCCGCCTGAACTGCAGATTATGAAACGCGGTACAGCGCACGAAGTGTACGACGTGAAATTTACGCCGGCGTATCACGAGCTGATGAAACAATCCAAGCAGTTCGGCTTGCATAGCCTAGCGTGGACAGAAGACAAAAAAGGATCGCACGTGGCGCGCGCTGCCTTGATGATGATGCAAGCGCAAGCCGAAGCCGGTGTGTGTTGTCCGATTTCAATGACACATGCGGGGATTGCTGTGTTGCGAAACGATCAAGATAATTTTGGCGATTGGATAACGAGCTTGTTGGGTAACACCTATGATGCGGCGGCGCTTGATAAAGATAATAAAACCAGTACCACTATTGGTATGGCGATGACCGAGCGTCAGGGTGGTTCGGATGTGCGTGCAAATTCCTCAGTGGCGGTGCCTCTGGAAACCAAAACGAATGCCGCGGGTGAACGGGTTGATGATCGCTCTGCGGGAAAAGCCTACAGCATTAGTGGGCACAAGTGGTTTTGTTCGGCGCCGATGTCGGATGCGTTTTTAACGCTAGCGCAAACCGAAAATGGGTTGTCGTGTTTCTTGGTGCCTCGGTGGTTGCCGGGTGGTGAACTGAATCAAATTGAAATCAAGCGCTTAAAAGATAAAATGGGTAACAAGGCCAACGCCAGTAGTGAAATTAAATATCACGGTGCCACGGGGTATCTGGTAGGCACGGAAGGTAAAGGCGTGCGTACGATTATTGATATGGTGAATCAAACGCGCTTGGATTGCGTGTTGGGATCATCGGGCTTAATGCGTCAGGGATTGGTGCAGGCCATGCATCACGCACGTAAGCGGTTGGCTTTTGGCGATCGGTTGATTGATAAGCCATTGATGAAAAATGTGCTGGCTGATCTTGCGATTGAAAGTGAAGCGGGTATGTTGTTAGGAACCCGTATTGCTGAAGCCTTTGATAATGCTGATTCAAACCCAGCGGAAAAGGCACTGGCCCGGATTATGGCGCCCGTGGGTAAATACTGGGTGACCAAGCGTGCCATTCAAACCTTGCCTGAGGCCATGGAAGTGTTGGGTGGAAACGGGTATGTGGAAGAACACATTATGCCACGCTTGGTGCGAGAGAGTTTTGTAAATAGCATCTGGGAAGGATCGGGCAACGTGATTGCCCTTGATGTGTTGCGTGCCTTAGTCAAAGATCCAGATTCAATGACGGCTTTTATGACGGAAGTAAAACAGGCTGAGGGTATTGATGCACGGTTTGACCAATTGATCGAAGACTTAGAAACCAAGTTGAATAACTTAGTCGATCCTGAAGCCGAAGCACGGCAATTGATCGAATTGATGGCCATAAGTTTAGAAGGCAGCTTGGTGCTACGCCATTCTCCAAAACCGGTGCAAGAAGCTTTTTTGGCAGGGCGTATTGAATCGCGCTACAAACAAGTAGGTGCCCTACCCGCCACCATCGATTTTGACGCCATTTTAAATCGCGCTTTTCCAGAATAGAGTTTGAATTTGTCGCTTACATAATTTAAATCGTAAATTCTAAATTTCCGAAAAAGCGACGAATGCTTCTTGGTATACCTGATTGATCGTCGCTGTTTGAATGGAAATAGGCGAAAAGTTCAGCAAAGTTTTCTACTGCTGAATTGGAATGAAAGCTGTCTTTACCTAATAAGGTTTCAATTAACTGTTGTACTCGTGGACGTTCAATAAGTCTTCCGAATTCTTGACTTTCACTGATTTCAAAAAACTGATTATCATCACCACCAAGGGTATCTAAAACATGAGCCACTTCGTGAAGAACGACATCAACACTACTACTTGATCTCACAGATCCAACAGTAAGAACCGCTGTACCATTTTCAAACCCAGGTATTGCAAAAGCACCATTTCTTGAAGAATCACTACCGGCCTCTGCATCGTCTAGGAAGCGATCTAGGTTGTTACTTAGTTCGATACGACTCCCTGAGTCGAGAAATTGTTGTCTTATTTCTTGGGGTAAATTATCGAGAGAATCAATGACACTGGCAATATATTCATCATCAACATCACCCACAACATCAATGCCGTATTCCTCTTGGACTTGTTGTCTTAAGTCTCGTCCACGTGCTTGATCGGGTGCTTCAATTAAATCAGAGTTTGAAATTTCTGAACGATCACCGTCAAGGCTAGCCACAGTTCGAATATCTTCGAGTGTAATTCGACCACGACCCGCAAAGGCATCATAGTTTTCAAGTAATGCATCAAGTGCTTCAGTTTGATTCTTGTTTAAGGCTTCTCTGTCAACGTTATTGAGTTCACGACGGCCAACAACCCCGTTTTCATTTCCATCAGCAGCTCTAAACACATTTCGCAGTGCGTTAAAACGAATAACGCCTTCCTCATCTTCAGGAAAGCTATCTTCAGGCAAACTCTCCTCAGATTGACCGGGGTTATCTGAACCATCTATAGCTGGAGTTTCTCCTTCCGTATTACCGTTTTCAGGCGTTATAGCTAGCTCATCAATGTTTGGGTTTTCATTGTTATCCACCATTGCGTTGTCATCAGGTGGCGTTGTATCTCCCGACTCTGGGGGAACATCTGTTTCAGGAATATTCTCAGCTTGAGATTGATCCTCAGCTTCGGGTTGTGATGTAATTGGGGGTGGAATAAAAGAATTAGGATTAATTGGACTTGAACCAATGCTCATTGAAATACTCTTCTAGGAATCAGCTGAATACGAATGAAATTCGTACCTACTCGTGCTCAAATACTCTCTTCGTAAATAAAAACAATCAATATTTTGAAATTGCCTAGTCAGAGTGTAATTGTTACCTATTAGAGGTGTTCTTGCTTCTGTAAATATCGTAATGAAATTGGAAAAAAGGGGTGTTAAGTTTTCAAAAAACAGGGTAAAATAACAAAGTGGCTACGGGTGTAGGTTTTAATGTTTCACCTGAATCTACAATATTAATGTTATATATATAGAACCACTCTTTTCAAATCGGTCTCAAAGTATTACCAATAGGACCTCAGGAAAAAAGTTCGGTATCTGATTATTATGGAGGTCCTATAAAATGGACGAACAAATGACTGAACAAGAAGAACAGCAAGAAGAACAGCAGCCTGAAGAGCATGTTCACGGTGAAAACTGTAACCATGAGCATAGCCACGAAGAAGCTTCTTCTGAGGCACCAGCCGAAGGTGGCCAAATGCTGACCTGTGTTGCCTGTGGTGAAGGA
>CAYGPY010000202.1:0-5541 GCA_964351765.1 uncultured Vampirovibrionales bacterium | reverse complement strand
GTTATTCGCACTAAACAAGTGAGAGTTCAGCTTTTCGGTTTCAAGTAGTTTTTTATAAAGCTGATCTTTTTCTTCGGTTAGCTTGTTCACTAGAGCCACAACACTTGCTGCGCCTTGCCCGGCGGTATAGGCACTGGCAATCGGCACGGATTTTTGTGCAGGCGCTATGTCCTCTGTTGGAGCGTCAAGATCAGCATCCGGTCTACTTGGAATGGAAGCATACGGATTGGGCTTAATGGGCTGGATGGTTTTATTTTCACTTGGCAATGGTGTGTTGATCACATCAATCAACTCGGAATCACCCTCTGCCATTGAAGCAATAACCGTGTGCGTACTCGCTTCGGGCTGGGCATCTTCAATTGGAGGCAGGCTAATCAAACGCTTAATTTCATCAAGCGTGCGCCCTAACGCCAAATGTTTTTTGACGTTTTTAAACAAATTAATGTGATGTGGGCTATAGTCTTTATGACCATAGGCGTTCATTGGAATATCCAGACCAAGTTCTTGCTCCCAGTAAAGCAAATCGGCTTCACTGATGTTAAAGCGACGAAGGGTCTCAATGGTTGATTCTGCTGTATGCAAGACGGGCTCTCCCTGTATTTGGCTCTTAAATGACACTTAATTGAGTTAGCATTTCTATAGAATGACGTTAAGTATCAATCTCTCTATAGACATGATTTTATACCAGATTTGCCATCTTAGGTGACAAATTCTACTCAAATACCTTATTGTTCTTCCTGTTGAAAGCACTAATCGGCTAGAGTAGCCATTAATACTATTGTTTGCGATTCGGTTGTCCTCAACGGTCAGACATAGCATGTCTTTACATGATTATACGCCATGTTGATGCTTTGAAACATCGGCCACCATGGTAGTCCTTTGTATTAACCTCATGGCTGACATGTGTAGTAACTAAAATGCTTAAAAATGGAAAACCGTCTGACTGGAAAACAGTCAAACGGCAGGTACTGGAGCAAACACGATTGTTGATGAGGTTAGGCAGTTGAGGAGTAAAATTTAAAAAAGTTGAAAACCTTAAAAGCATCTCTATAACTAGAGAAGAAGATTTAAATGGATTGTGTGATTAGCCTGAAAAGGGTGAAAAGTGATTAAAACGAGATAAGATCGCCTGAAATAAGGACACCAAAAATAGCGGTAATGATGCCGACAAGCCCGAGGATAAAGGTCACGATAAACTGATTCACTCGGTATTGAATGCGATCGGAGGTGCTTTGATAATAAGAATTTACAGGGTTGTACACGCTGGTTTCATCGTTGATTGAATAGTTGCGATGGCGGGTTCGTTCATAAAGCGAGGTGACGTTTGATTCATGGCGATCACGATGCGCTTTACCGAGTGATACAACTTTGTTGGGTTTTGTGGCTGTATTTACAGCACTGGTGTTGGCTTGATTCTCATAACGAGATGGATGATCAGTGAATGTCATTGTTGATATACCCCTGATTAATGATCATGGTAATGAAGCATGGTTTAGATTCGTTCGAAAACGAAACGCTGATGAAAGATAGTGGCTCTCTGTCGTAATACACGAAACAGAACGATATAAATGAAAGCTGAAACTAATGAAGCGGGTTGCAATACTCATTGCTGTCTTACAAGAGTCTTATGTACAGAACTTTAATTATTTATGCGTTTTTGACTCAATAATCCATCAAACGATGTAGAAAAACGGCTATGGATACAATAAAAACGAGAACCAGAGCTTCACGCTAGCTTGTGTTCTGGGGTGACTTGGTTCATCATAAGGCGATGGAAATGATCGTTCTATTTTTAATGGGCCTTGTGATTGGCTTGGTCGCCGGTATGATTGGTATCGGTGGTGGACTCATTGCGATACCGGGTATGTTGTACCTCTATCCAATGCTTCCTTTGGGTAGTGTTTTTACGATGGGGCAGGTAACCGGTGTGTCTGCTGTTCAGACGCTGGCTGCAAGCTCCAGTGCGTCCTTTGTTCATTTTAAAAGCGGGAATGTGCAGTCACGCGTGGTACTTACTGTGGGTGTGTTTACCATGGTGGGTGCATACTTGGGCGGTATTATGTCAGCCCAGTTTGATGACTATATTCTGAAAGTAATTTACGCAGGGTTGTTATCAGTGGTGATGGTTGTCTTTCTCCGCAAGAAAAAAAAGAAAGACGATGAAGATGTCTTAGATACTAGTGAAATTAAACACACTTTAAATTGGTGGCTGCTTATTCCCTTGGCTTTACTATCAGGGCTTATGGCTGGACTCATGGGCATTGGTGGCGCTGTGATGATTATGCCGCTCTTGCATGCGTTCTTTAACTTACCTCTGCGTCAAGCGATTGCTTCAACCTTGGTGATTGTATTAATGACGAGTGTTTTTTCTGTTTTAGGAAAAGCGCAACAAGATATTATCCCTTGGACAGAAGCCTTGGTGATGGCCGCTGGTAGTATTGCGGGCGCGGCCTTTGGAGGGCGCATTAGTTTGCACACGCCTGAAAAGGTGCTCAAGTTTATTTTTGTCAGTATCGTGGCACTCACGCTAATTCGTGTGTTGAGTGAGCTTGCAATGACACCAGCACCTACTTTGTAAGATTTCTACACAGCCATTGAGGGCGTTAGTAGCTTGGCTTTACTTCGAATTAAATCAAGGAGCTCTTTAAAGTCATCTTCGGTTGTTTCAGGATTCATCACTGTTGAGCGAAGGTATTGAATGCCTTTGAGTTTGCTTTGAACGATATAAAAACGTTCTGTCTCAATCACTGCTCGGCGTAGTTTGGCGTTTAATGCATTTAGGCCATCCGTACTTATCGAGCCATCGCCAATATAGCGATAGCATAAAATATTGGCTTCAGGATCGTGATGCTCAATGGCACGTTCAAAGTCGGGTGCCTTTTCAACAATCGTTGCAAAGCGTGAAGCCATAGTGTACGTGTGGTCGATGTAATCAGCAAAAAACTGAGTGCCATACATTTTTAGAGCAAGATAAAACTTCATGCCCATCATCAATTTAGTGCATTCCAATGTTCGGTGCCCCAAGTTATACCATTCTTCATCCACGGTGTTTTCAAAAATATAACTGGCTTTTTGAAGAAATGCCTCGTTGCCGTGTTGTTTATTTTTAAAAATAACACCCGTAATTAATGCCGGCATAAGTAGCATTTTATGGGCATCCCACACAACCGAATCCGCACGGTTAATACCGCTTAAAACCTGTTTTTTATTCTCACTAATTAATGCCGAGGCACCGTGTGCCCCATCAACGTGAAACCATAATTCGTTTGCCTCACAAAAGTCAGCAATGGCATTCAGGTCATCGTAGCTTCCTGTGGCTGTGCTGCACGCACTACCAATCACACATGATACTCTAAAGCCTTTTTGATTGGCTTGTTCAGTCAATTCTGCAAGTAAATCTGTTCGCATTTTAAAGCGTTCATTGGTGGGCACTAAAATAACACTGTCCTCGCCCCAGCCCATAATTTGCAAGGCCCGTTTTACACAGTAATGGGCTTCTTCAGAAACCAACACCGCCATTCGAGGATGGTCTGCATCAACTTTGTGACCGTCCTGCCAGAGATTATAACCCGCTTTGGCTTGGCGCATGGCAAGCATGGCTGTTAAGTTTCCAATGGAGCCTCCACTGGTCAGCACGCCACCTGTTTGGTCTACATCGTAGCCAATAAGACGTGCCATCCAATCCGTAAGACGCTTTTCCATCATCGTGTTGACGGGGCCCATCTCATAGATAGCAGTGCCGTTATTCAGCACTGACGAAAGAAGATCACTTAAACTTGCTAAAGGTAGTGGTGGTGACACTTGGTGACCAATATAGCGTTTATGATGCAAATGATTGGACTGATCAATAATGGTATCGATTGTGCCTAAAAAATCATAGTCAGGATCGGGTGATGTTGTAAAATTGCCGTCCCATTGGGCAAGGCATTCATCAGGTGTTGCCTTGGGGAGTGCCACAGGATACTCACCAGACAGAGATAACTCTAGATGAGCGGCAATTTTGGTGATGAGCTGTTGACCAAGCGTTTCAAATTGATTGAGGTCATGAAATTTAAACGCACGGCGATCAGTCGTGTCGATAGACATAGGACAAGTCCTTAATGGTTTATGTGAGGAGGTGAAAGGATTGCAGTAGATAAATAGTACCGTTCATCATCCTACACGCTATGAACCGCTTTGTCTATTGTGATTATTCTTGGTATAAGCAGCTATTCTCAATTTTTTTGAGGGGCTTTAACATGCTTTTTCCAAAGCTGCTGTTGGCGATGAGGAAAAAGCTGGCTGTTGGACACGGAATCGACATTAATTCATATTGAAGTTCCGCTGATTTTTCATTGCCATTAAATTCAATCAATTTTTTATGGCGTTCAACGCAAAACAGATACACAGGGTAATCAGGATCGAATTTAAGAATTTTTTTAGCAATATAAACAGCTTTCACATCTGGATGCTCACTAAATATAGCGGTTAATCGCTCCTGCTCTTTCTGATCCAAATCGTGAGGAATAAAAGTGTCTTTGGGTTTGAAATCAATGGCTTCGTTTTCGGCCTTTTCAATGTGTTCTTCGTGGGCTTCTAGTTTTTGAAGGTATTTATTGGCGTCTTCCATCTGTCCTTGACGATAATAGAATCCGTATAAGTCTTCACAGCAAGGAATAATGTACCGGGATTTGATGTCCATTACGTCTAACATATATCGAACACCATCGTGATTATCTTCAGCAAGTAGAATTGAACCCAGTGTGAAGTAGGCCTTGTGATAGGACGGAGAGGTTTTTACGATGTTCTCCAGAACAGAAACGGCGGATTTCTGGCCCGAATAATCCATTAATGCAACCGCATAATCATAGCGTTCGTCATCGGTTAGCATGCCACCACTAGTAATTTCTTTTTGCTGAAAATCATGAATCTTTTGTGAGAGGTCGTTGAAATCCGTATGTAAATGCTCCCAGTAGTCGCGTACGTGGCTAGCCCACTCAGTATTAAAGCGTTCTTTTAATGTACCTTGGTAATCACCTAGAAAATAATCAGCAGCACTTTCTTCCATTGGTTTGGCTACGTTGTAGGTCACTTCCTGAAGCGGTATGTCGAGTGCTTTTATGCGGTCCACGAGGCAAGGGTGTGTGTCTCCGGTGGTGGTTTTTAGTTTTAGCGAAGCATCTAGCGATGCTTTAGCCTCTTCTGGAGAGACACCTTTGGCAAGTGATGCTTCCATCACGGTATAGATATTATTGGGGGGCAGAGCACTTACTTTTGCCTTCTCGTATACGTTTTTCCAAAAATGGCGTGAAAGGTACTCGCCTTTAATACTTGTATTTACAAGCGCATCGGCAGTGGTTCGTTTTGAAGTAAGTTGCACCGAACAGGCATCGGCTTCGTATTCATTGGAGCGAGCCAACACAAAACTGTAGGCTGCAAAATAAGGACTGTACCAACTAAAAAACTTTTCGAACATAAAGCTGCCCCAACTCTCATTTTCATAAAGGCGAGTTAGGAGAATACTCCACGTCTGGCGAACACGATAAATCCAAGCGCTAAAGC
>CAYGPY010000201.1:794-5554 GCA_964351765.1 uncultured Vampirovibrionales bacterium | reverse complement strand
GTATTAAAGAAAAAAACCGAAAAACCAATCTATCTACCTCACCAAAAAAAGGTAACAGTGTGTCCACTTCTCGAAAAAAATGGAATATAGGTATCCCCAAAGCAGAGTTTGATGTTTTGATGGAAACTGCTGTGGAAGAAGCTAGCAATAATAAAGAATATCAAGCTGAAATCCGTTTTTTACAGTCACACTTAGAACAAGACGGATTAAAGGATGAAAACGCCTCCTAAACAAGGGGACATTTGGGTAGCATCATTTGATGATGCTGTGGGAAGAGAGCTTAAAGGATTTCATTCATTTGTTGTGCTGCAATCCAACAAATTAAGTAAACTCAGAAGCGACACAATCATTACCGCACCTCTGGTAAAATCAGGTGAAGCGAATTGGCCTTTTATGGTGAGTATTGCCCCATCATTACTGAATCATCTTGACAAAGAACGATACCTCGATTTATCTCAATTACGAGTAACCTCTGTTAGTCGACTTAAGAAAAAACAAGGCGAGCTTGAAGAGGAATACCTATGGCATGCCGCTGACGCCATTGTTGCTGTTTTTGAAGGTAAGCTATTCGATGTTGAGTAAGATCTAAACCGTGATGTCGAGTTTTGTGGCGCCCCAGAAGTTGGTTTCGTTTACTTGCACGTCACGCACTTGTTGTGGGCGGGCGCTTTCTAGCCAGATTTTTGTTTGCATCGTGCGATCCCATTTTTCTAACCCCGAAACCGGAGACAGATACACATCAACGGGCTTGATTTCCTCAGGCATCGTTGTGTTTGCATCCACCGTGGTAATCTTCTCAGGCGTGTAAGGGCTAAACGACAAAGGAGGCCAAGCATTCCCTTGCTTGTTTAAAAAGGCCGCAATATCAGCCACATGCCCTTTAAACAATCCAACGCGGTCCTTACCGCCACCGCCATCCCAGCTTTTCACTTCCCACACACCCACAGGAGAACCATAGGCTTGTTGAATAGGGTTTGCCGACGACGACATGTCCTCTTCAGAACCCTTAAATTGAGGGATAGCCAGTGAATTTCTAACCATAGCAGGCATCACAGTATTCATCATCGTTGTTCACTCCTTCGATCGGTGTTGTCTATCTGTATAAAAAATAGCTATAAATTTAAAAAAGACAGGGCAATGCTCAATCACATTGCCCTGTCTTAGACTAATACTTCTTTAAAATGCGGCCAAGCAATGAAAGCCCGCGTCCACGTGAATCACTTCACCGGTTACGCCTCGGCTTAGGTGGCTGGCCAAGTACAGGCCTGTATCGCCCACTTCATCAGCGGTAACGTTACGACGCAATGGGTTGTGGTCTTTCATCGCATCCAAGATGGTGCTAAATCCACCAATACCACGTGCGGCTAAGGTTTTAATTGGGCCAGCCGAGATGGCATTCACACGAATGTTCTTAGGACCAAGGTCTGCAGCCAAGTAACGAGTACTCATTTCAAGCGAGGCTTTGGCCACGCCCATAACGTTGTAGTTTTTCACCACACGCTCACCACCAAGGTAGCTCATTGTGATGATGCTACCGCCACCGGCTTCTTCCATTAATGGTGTGGCACGTTTGGCCATTGCCGTTAGGGAGTATGAACTGATGTTTTGAGCCAACAGGTAGCCTTCACGACTGGTGTCTACGAAGGCGCCTTCTAAATCTTCTTTTTGAGCAAAGGCCACGGAGTGAACCAAGGTATCAAGTGTGCCAAATTCTTTTTTCACTTCAGCAAATACGTTATCCAAGTCTTCGTCCACAGTCACGTCACAAGGTAAAATCAACGAGCCTTCAATGGTCTCGGCAAGTGTGCGTACATTTTTTTCAAGGCGTTCGCCCTGATACGTGAAGGCCAGACGCATACCGGCGTCACTTAAGGATTTAGCAATAGCCCAAGCAATACTAGATTTGTGGGCCACACCAAAAACAATACCAGTTTTACCCGCCAACAAACCTTTTACAGAAGGTTGTGTCACAGGGCCAGTCTCAGCAACGGTCATAGGGAAGATCCTTTCAAAGTTGAGGTAAATAAGAGTGAATCGAGTCTATCGCAAACAGACAGGATTTTAAAGGGATCAACAGGGTCGGTGCAGGGCAAGTCTTCAGCTCTTATGTCTCTCATAGAGAGACTTAGAGATGAGATTCACTTTAGTGGGAATAGGCCCTGCTATTGCCCGAAGGGCAATGTATCGAGCGTTGCAAGCAGGGAAAAAACCTAATAACTCGTCAGAATCGCATTAATCACGGACCACAACTCATCTCTGCCTTTGTTGGTTTGAGCGGATGTTGGCAGAACGTGGCTGGCGTCTACTTTTAAAATATCAATGGCGCGGTGATGGGCTTTTCTCAGGTCATTTTGCTTTAGCTTGTCCATCTTGGTGAGCACCACCATCTGAGGGATTTCGTTATCGCCCAACCACTGAAACATCTGCAAGTCATTGGCTTGTGGTGGATGACGGCCGTCAATCAGTTGAATCGCACCTTTTAAGCCCTCACGCTTGCGCAGATACTCCTGAAAGTGCTTACGCCAAGCATTTTGCTCGGCCTTACTCACCTTGGCATAGCCATAGCCGGGCAAATCCACCAAATGGAACGGCTCCGGCAGGCGGTCGGTCTGCACCTGATAAAAGTTCATTAATCGCGTTTTACCGGGCGTGTTGCTGGTTTGCGCCAGATTCTTACGAGACAGCAGGCTGTTAATCAGCGAGGATTTCCCCACGTTACTGCGCCCCAAAAAGGCGATTTCACCCATAGCAAAGGCATCCGGGCAGTCAATAATCTTAGGCGCACTTTTAATAAAGCTCGCCTCTAAAATCTTAACCCTAGGCGCACGAGGTGCATGCTGGGGTGGCGTATTATTTTCTTGTGAGGGTTCGTCTGACATAGTTATAAGTATCCCTGAAACAAAGCTGAATGATAAGGTTACAATAAACTCGCCTGTTATAAAGCACAACAGACGAGTTTATATAGATATATTTATGAGGGTGCGGTTTTGACAGAAGACAGAAACTACATTTCTTTGCCACCACCGGCTTTGCCTTGTTACTGATCCAAGTCCAGCACGTCTGTGGATTCTTTTTTAGCATAACCTTCAGCAACCGAACGTATAATTGCATTCGCAGAATAACCATCTTCATTTAAGCGACCATAACGCAGGTGCTCCATAAAGCCTTGAGGATTTGCGAGTCTCTCATTAGCAGATTTTGTTTTTTTCAGTACGTCAACACCAAATTGTGCCATATCATCACCATCTAAAACAAGACGACGATTACCTTTTAAAGACACTGTATACGAATCATCATCAGATAAGTTATTCGCTACTTTGTATTCTTTCACAGCACCTTCTAAGCGCGTCAAACGTTCTCTACGCTTTTTAGGAGGTTCGCTCTGAGTAATGAGTGTGGCTTTACCAAATTGAATTGCTTGCATGATTTTTAGTCCTTTCAAAAGGTATCCCTTGTCATCGTCAATGTGAGATGAACAACCAAATACTACGATAGACGCAGGACAAAAACAAGCCCGTGTTAAATGACTAAAACAAAGAGACTATACCCGTTACTACTGAGCTGACGCTGAGTGGCCGGTGTCGGAAACTGAGACCACCACGTTACCCAGATACCCTACCAAGTGATGCGTTACACCTGGGTTGCCGGCAGTGTTGTTCTCGCTACTGAGTACACGGATCTCAATTGTTTTGGTACGGGGCGGCACGTTCCACGTTACTTTTTTACTGCCGCCTAGGCCCGAAATATTCTCAAGCAAGTAGAACCACTCTTCAACCCGATTGCCTTCCATCCCACTTGGATTCGTATAGCTCTCACGCGATGAGTCGGCCACCAGATTGCCCCACTCATCCAAAAAGCGTGCCTGCACATCAAAGGACTCGCCAAAGCTACCCTGATTACGTCGGCCAAACACATCAAAGACAACCTCTGTAGTGCTTTCGGCACTGTTGGGCAAGCGAATCCAAAACGTGCCTTTGTCATTAAAGTTATACAACCCCGCATACACCTTGTTAGTACGACTGCCCTTAAAACGAGACAGTGTTACAAAAACACGCTCATCATAACGGTTATCGGACTCTGGAAAGCGATATAGATGCTGCAACAAAGGGCGTTGAGCCGGTTGCGTGGTGTAATCGGTACTGGTTGTTGTGGACGGTTTAGACGTGGCCTCCCCATAAGCATAATGAGGATCCGTGGTGGTGGTATTACCTGATACCGTAGGCTCCGAGGTGAGTGGCTCCAATTCAGGCTTACTAAAACCACTCGAAGAGCTAGTTGTTGCGCCTGTCTTGATACCATTCGTGGGCTCAATCCGCAAGGGCTTAAACTCAATACGTGACACAGATTTTCGGCTGAGCGGCATACTAATGCCGTCGGTAGTTTTGATAATAACCTCGTCATCAGAGACTTTGACCACAAAGCCTTCCATCGTTTTTTCAGTCTCTGGATTACCCGTGGCGCTCTTAAGATACACAACATCCGCCATCGAAACCGGCATCACAGCAGCAGAACAAAACACGGCAAACACAATCACCAAAAGCATTTTAGCGCTTAGTGAACTGTTGCTTTTGTGGCCTTTGAGAAGACGCTGATAAGGTGTGGACACGCTGTAAAACATAAAACCTTTGACGTTAATTGCATAGAAAAGTGACGGAAATAAGCGATGCAAGCCATAATTCACCGAGTATAAGCCCAAGCATACCGTTATATGGGTTTTGAAGGCAAGAAGATATCACAAGGTCCGACACACAAGTTAAAAA
>CAYGPY010000201.1:0-784 GCA_964351765.1 uncultured Vampirovibrionales bacterium | reverse complement strand
CTCCGATCTCTAATTTAAAAAAGAGATATCCCGTCAGCTTAACAATTTATTTCGGATAATCCACTATTTTCGGATTTTCAGAAATAAAAGCGCTCAAAAAACACGTAAAAACACCCGTTTTTTGCGTTTTTTTCGCCCTTTTTTGACTGTTTTTTATCCTTTTTTGATTGCTTTAGCATGATTTTTTAGTCTTTTTTGGCATTGAGCACATAATGACTACATCATTTAAATGATATGTCGCCCGCCGAGCAAGCTCAAAAAACAATCATTACAGCACCCTAAAACAGGTAAGAAATCATCTGTTCATAGGTGTTGAGGATGCCTGCAAGACGTCATACTGAAAGAAATTACGCTACCCTTTTATACGTAGTGGTTCATCGCAAACAAAAACCCGTGGAAGGCTCTATTTATGACCATTTCAAGCATTTTTCAAGACTCTGATCTGACGCTTAAAACCCGCTTTCAGCTATCGAGCAAAGCCATCGCTTTAGCCCTATTAACGGCGCTTTTAAGCCTTGGGATTGTCTGTTTTATGGCGATTATCACAGCCCCTCAAGCCCAAGCCTTTGGCGGTATCGGCTATGGCTTTAGCCCACAGCTCTACAAGGGTGGTCACACCTTTGGCCAAGGTATTTACTTCGCCCCAAATCACGTTGTAATCCACCAAGAGCCTAGCTTAGAGGCTCCTATCACCGAAGAGCTCTTCTGGATGACACAGCAAGAATCAATGCAGGTTTACGCCAAATCCACGCAAGCCGGACTTCCTTCAAACCACGTGTTTATT
>CAYGPY010000200.1:0-5620 GCA_964351765.1 uncultured Vampirovibrionales bacterium | reverse complement strand
ATCCACGTCAAAAGCCAGTAGCTCAATGCGCTTGGCCACGTCACTCGAAATCGATGGTGGTGTTGTCATTTAGCGAATACCTGTTTGCAGTATGCCGTGCATATTGACGACGCCTTGCAGCTGATCGTTGGCATCGGTCACTAATAACGATGTGATTTTATTATCTTCCATCAATCGCAATGCTTTTTCAGCAAGTTCTTCAGCACCAATGGTCTTTGGTGTGGTTGTCATCACATCGGGCAATGACACGCTTTTAGGGTTGTCATAACCGGTTAAAACACGACGTAAGTCACCATCGGTAATTAAGCCAAGCAGTTTTTGATTTTCATCCTGAACAATAAGTAAGCCCAGTTTTTTACGGCTCATCTCAAGCAGGGCATCCATAAAGGGCATCTCTGGTGACACAAGCGGTAAGTCATCACCACTCAACATCAAGTCTGAAACGGCAATTAACAAACGTTTGCCGAGCGATCCTGCCGGATGGAAAATAGCAAAGTCATCTTTGGTAAACCCACGACGCTCAAGCAACACAACGGCGAGGGCATCACCCATAGCCAGTGTGGCTGTGGTGCTGGCTGTTGGGGCTAAGTTTAAGGGGCAGGCTTCTTGCTGGACCGAGATGTTTAAGAACACGTCACCTTGTGTGCGTAGAGTGGATTCCGCATTGCCTGTCATTGAAATCAGAGGCAAGCCAAAGCGTTTTACCACAGGCAGAATACTTAAAATTTCAGGTGTTTCACCACTATTGCTAATCGCGATAATCACGTCATCCTTGCGTAACACGCCCAAGTCGCCGTGGCTGCCTTCAGCCGGATGTAGAAAGTAAGAGGGGGTGCCTGTGCTTGATAAGGTGGCGGCAATCTTTTTACCAATTAATCCTGATTTACCCATCCCTGTAACAACCACACGTCCTGAGCACGCTTCAATCAATTCAACCGCGTTTAAAAAGTCGGCGTCCAAGTTGGCTTTCAGGTTTTCAAGCGCTTCAACCTCAACATCCACAATGCTCCGTGCCATCGAAATGACCTTACTGGCTTCATCAGGCAGGCTTTGTTGTTGCTGAGGATCAGCGATGATATTGGATTGGTCGGAGACAGACGGCATAAATGGGGATATCCTTGGTTGTTAGTTCATAATCAAATAAGGACTAAAATCAGCATGATATTAGATTCAATAGGCTCATGATACCTGTATCCTGTATAAAACCCAAGCAAAAACCAGGATTGCTTCACAAAACAATCCTGATTTAAGTTCGTATTCTAAAAAAGAGCGTTATTTGCTCTAAATGCTACTTAGCAGCACTCTTCAGCGGCTTTTTTCTCTTCTTTTTCTTTTAATTTCTTTAAGATCTTGATTTCATCAATATCAAGCCACGGATCGTTCATGGCTGAACTGAACACAGAGCCTTTGATATTAACCACATCACCGCTTTCAAGCTCCATCACATCGGCGCTTTTCTTGCGTGGGAAGAACAGTTTTAGCTCAGACAGTGGAATCTGGTGATTACCCACATCAGGGCGTAATACCAACACATTCACAAAGTCAGTGGATTCCCGCAATGCCTTTGGATAGTCTAAACCAAGATCGCTAAAGCGATTGAAGGTGGCTTCAAATTGCACATCTTTTTTCATAAATTCAGCAGGCTTCTTCACCAAATCAAGTGGATCCACAATCAAGTAGTAGGATTTAAGTGGTTTACTGTCACTTTTTTTGGTTGTTTTCGCTTTTGTTGCTGTTTTAGCGGCGGTTTGTACTGGTGCCGATGCTTCGGTTGCAACGTGTTGAATAACAGGTTGCTTTACAGCTTTTTGCTGAGAAAAAACAGGGCTGACAAAAGCCAAACCAGCCAATACCGTGGTGGCTAACGAAACAGCAATAATAGATTTTTTCACAGATAACTCCCTCTATGCGGTTTAATAATAATGCTTTTATTATAGACATTGTACGCTTAAAAAGCCAGAATATAAAGCAGACGGCTTTCTAAGGGGCTCATAACAGAAATTGTTATATGATACGCGCTTACCGGCCAGAGGCGTCAATCATCGGCGGTACATAGGGCTCTAAAGGCTTTTTAGGTGCTCTTGTGGGTGCTTTTTGTACGGGTCTTGGGCGTGTAATGATTTTAGCGTTGACTTCTTGCTTGGCATGGAAGAGCTCATCAAGCCCACGTGCGAGTTGCGCTGAGGTGTCAGCCGTGTAATAACGCCCTTTGGTGGCTAGTGCCACACACTTAAGTTGTTTTTCAGCCAACGCATCGGTCAGTCCGTAGCCAATCACGTTGATTTTAATATCCACACCAGAGCGAAGTAGTTTTACAACCAGCTCACAAGGGTCTTCATCACAATTTTCAAGGCCGTCACTGATTAAGATAATTGATTTTTTGCCCATCACATTGCGAAGATCGCCATAGACGGCTTGATGAATGGAGTAGCTGATGGGTGTGGCACCTTCGGGCTTAATGGAGACCATCCGACTGGCAATCTGCATCCGGTTATTATGGCCCATTGGCACCATCAATTCGGACTCTCTACAGGAGTTACGCGGTGTCCACCGGTGGCCATACACACGCAGGCCAAGGTTAATGTTGTCAGGGGTACGCTGAATCACATTAAGGATGGTGCGTTTGGCTTCTACCATTTTGGTAGACCCGTTTGATAGTTTTTCAGCCATCGATTGCGAAGAATCTAAAATGAGAAGCAAGTTCTCAGAAATGTTTTGATTGGCGCCCAGTCGGTGCTTGTTCTGTTGTACCTGCCCTTGATAGGTGGGTTGCTGAGTGCTTGGGCGTGTCTGAGAGACATAATAAGGTCGAGGTTGAGGGCGGTTTTGCTGATAGTAGGCATTGTTATAGTAGTTTTGATTACTGCTATTAACCGGCGTGTAGGCATTCCCTGTTGGTACATAGCCAATAAACGAGGCGATAAGTGTGAATACCAAAATGGTTTGTAGAGGCTGTGTTACCCATCGTGTAAGACGATGGAGAATAATATGTGATTGTAGATTTAACAAATCGTTCCCTTTCAGAGGGTACAGTCATTCGCTGAAAAAAAATAGAATCCAATAATAGAAATAGTGTACCTGTAATACTATGACGCACAAAGCCTGCAAATTGTTTCCGTTTTAAAAAGAACAAAAAAAAATCTCTTGCAGAGGGGGAAAGCAAGAGATATACGGATAGAGAGAGAGGCAGTATATATTTTATAAGTTTAGAGAGAGAGTATATAAGGAGTGAGGAGAGAATGTCTTTCACTTCTTCCTTCACTGACATAAATCCCCGTGAATGGATTTAGTTGCCCCCAAACTCGCAACTATTTACATGGTGTTACAAAATACCATGCTTAAAAAAACACCAGAAGACACCTTGAAAGTCCGTTATAAGTTGCTTTTAAGCTTAGGGTGAAAGTGACTTGTAAGGTGTTAAATTGTAGATTTAGAGCGCGTGGAAAGCAGATTAATTACTACCAAGCTTCTTGCGTAATAACACCACATCAGGGCTATTAGCACTACCGGGTTCTTTTGATAAGTAGTCATTGAGCGCACCACGTGCATTACCCACATCGCCTGTTTCAGATAGAATCTGAGCCTTTAGCAGATAATTGACACTGGCTGAGTTATCCAGCCCAATGGCCTTGTCCACGTCGCGCAATGCTTGATCGTATTGACGACTTTCAGTGTAAATCGCAGCGCGTCGTGTATAGCCCTTGCCGTCTTTTGGTTCGCGTCGGATGGATTCATTGACGGTTTCAAGCGACTTTTTTAAATAGTAATCAGGCGGATGATCAGCGGTTAGGTCACTGCTTTTGCTGTGCCGACTATAGTAATGATAGACCTGTAAGTAGTTGGCACTTAAATTATAGTAGTTGAGGCTGCTTGGGTTTTTACTGGTGATATTGAGCTGTTCTACCAAGCCAAGCTTAAATTTAGCCCACTGATTTTTGATGTACTCAGGGTCATTCACCACATTTAAATCAACAGGACGGTTGGTGATATCCACTGTTTTTTGATACAAGCGAACCAAGGTATTCATATCACGTTGAGAGGGTTTTACAACACCGTGGCTCAAGGCATTCATAATGTCATTTTCATCATCGCTGTGACCGAGTAAACCTAAGGCATGGCCTAATTCGTGAATCATAACCGGATAGATGGTATCAACGGTTTGTGGTTTTTTCAAAATATCAAACGTGGCAATCCGAACCGACATAAATTGGAGTTGCCCACTTTTAATAGTGGGTGCCGTGGTCCCCGCCGTATAGGTAACCATGCCATCTTTTTGTGAGCCTTTGGTATCAATTGTGTTTTTCCAGACCACACGAATATCAGCCTCTTCGGGTGTATCGGCCATCACATAACGAATTTGCCCACCCGTGGCCTGTTGCCAAACATCCATCGCCTTTGGCACCTGAGCTACAAAGGCGGGTTCAAAGTGCTTTAGCCCCGTTGGGGAGCGATCAACATAAATGCGCAACGGCATTTTGTTTAGCGACCACCGGACAAAATTGCCGGAGCTTGTAATGCTATCAAGATAGTCATCGCCAACGGCTGAAAACCCACTAAGGTAATCACGACTTACCGTGTTACGTTGCAGGCTGGTTTTAGTATCTGAGGGTAAACGTCCCGATGGTTCAAACACACGACGTAACTTCACGAGTGCCTTTGCCGACAAACGTGCTGCCTGTGAGTTGGGCGCCAAGGCCATAATGGTTTGGTATTCCCGATGCGCTTCAGCGTATTGCCCACTGCGAGAGAGTGAATCAGCCAAGTAATAATGCTTATTCGGGTTACTGCTGTCTTCTTGCACGGCTTGCCTAAAGTAGGTCACGGCCGCATCATACATCCCAGATTGATACGTTTTAAGGCCCATTTCATAATAACCAGCCGCCATAGCAACAGGAACGGCCACACATAAAAGTAGTGATGCAGCGAGTAAGCGTAAGCATTTTTGAGGGGTGAATATCATATCAGTCGAATAATCTCATCGTAGAAAATAACAATAGCAGTATCTCTATTATAAAGATGTTTTCGCCCAATAGGGGTTCCATCTTGAATAAATCGTAACGAGAAGGAGGATAGAATGACATATTGAATTAAGGTTTAGGTGTGTTTTGGTTATGATAGACCTATGTTTTTAAGAAGCTTAAAATTAGTGATGTTGGTTCTGGGCGTGGTGTTTGTTAGCTCATTCATTTCGCAAATGATCGTCTCGGCAAGCTTGCCCTCGTCCTATGATAAAGGCATTAAGATTGATGATGCCTTTGCCTCAGCGAAGTCCCCACTGTTGATTGAGTTCTACAGCGATGCTTGTACCACCTGTGGCCGAATGGCACCGATTGTGCATGATTTGATGGAAGATGAGTTCGATGAGAAACTCACCTTGGTGATGATGGACGTGCAGGACGAAGGTAACTTTCAGGTGTCAGAATTATTTGGCTTAAAAGAATTGCCAGGTATTTACATTTTTGATTTTAAAAACATGAAAAAGCATCAAATCAAATCCGATCACTTCGTCTCAAAAGGAACATTACGAGAAGAGATGAAAAAGATTCTAGCCGACATCGACTACGAAAAATACAAAACCCCCGGCTTTACCCCACCGATGATGAAACATGCCCCCACAGTA
>CAYGPY010000199.1:0-5625 GCA_964351765.1 uncultured Vampirovibrionales bacterium | reverse complement strand
CTGGTATACCGATATTTTTCACTGATTTTAATTTCTTTTAAGTTCGTGCGAGCCTTCTTAAGTTGATGCTGTTTCAAGTCGAGCTGTTCGATTTGTTGCTGGTGTTTAAGATAAGCATCATGCCAGCGGTTATGTAGAAGTGCGCTATAGTCACTATTTTCAGGATGTTTTGAACGAACGGATGCTTTTAATATATGCCACTCTGGGCTTGTGGACACAGCTTGAGTGACAACGGCTTTAAATGAATCATATTCGGTATCTTTCATGGTATCGCCACCCATCCAATCAAATTCCCCTGAAATAAAAGAGAGTTCTTGAGGGAAAAGAAGTTCGCTACTTGGCGCTTTAGAGGCTTCTGCGTGGAGACCTAAGCGATACATAAGTGCACGTTGTGCACGTTCTTTTCGGCTCTGATCTCTTAAAAATAATGCTTTGTATTTGGCTTCATTATGATCGGCGGCAAGGAGTTCATAGTGATTAATTGCACCGGCCTCAAACTGTTGCTTTGCCTGACGGTGTAAAGAGACGGCTTCGTTATAGAGATCGTAACTTACTTTTTCCACCATAATACTTTTAACAACATCCGTATAGCTTTCAATGGTATCAAGGCGTGCCTGCTGAGCGCGGGCGCGCTTACGCTGTTTTTTGATGATGTTGTTAGTGCTTGACGTGATTTCATTGGGAAAGGCTAGTGGTGTATTTGGTATGGTGACAGAACGATCCAGCGTGTCGGCAAATATAATACTTGTGGCTTCTGCTGGTTTAAATACCCATTCCACCACCTCAGTAGATATAGGTAATGAGGTCTCGTTAATTGTTTGCTCTACGCCTTCGGATAACTTTTCTGTTTTTTGCTCTGGCATCTGGGCGGCTTCACAAGAAAACACGAGATGTGGTGTTGATAGGAGTAAGCCAAACAAAAAAACGACACAAAGCGTTTTTAAAAGAGGATTCGTGTTTCGCTTTAACAGAAATACCGGCGATATGTTCATTGAAGCTCCTGATTTTAAATTTTTTAAAACTAAACCAACTGTTTTTTAAATCGCATAATACTGGCACCCACCATCACAATAGCCATGAGTAAAAGCACGCCCGTTTGGTGGTACAGTTCGGCAAAGCCAACGCCTTTAATGATCACACCACGAATAATATCCAGATAGTATGTTAAAGGTAGGGAGTAACTGATGATTTTAATAAACCAAGGCATTGGCTCTAGTGGAAACACGAAGCCCGATAACAACAAGCTGGGTAGGAAGATACCAACAGTGAGCTGAATGGCTTGTACTTGTGTGCGGCTGACTGTTGAGATAATTAAACCCATTCCCAATGACGCCAGAATAAATACGATAGACGCGACACAGAGGAATAAAAAGCTGCCAGAAATGGCAATATCAAAGAACCAAACCATGACAAACAACGTTAGAATCATATCCAAAAAGCCAATGGCGGCATACGGCAGTACTTTACCAATCATCAAGTCCGCCGAGCGAACAGGGGTTACCATCAAGAGTTCTAGCGTGCCGGTTTCTCGCTCACGCACAATGGCAAAGCTGGTAAACAAAATGGTAAGCATGTGCATAATCGTCGCCAAAATAGCGGGCACTAAAAAGTAGGCCGAGCGCATATCGGGGTTATACAGCACTTTTGTTTTTGCGGAAATGCCGGTTGGGATTTCATCCTCATTGACGGTAGGGAGTTCTGCGGCCAGCATTTTTTTGCCGTGATTGGCGACAATCATTTTAACGCCACTGACAATGGTTTTAGCGATGGTGCCGTGTGTGCCATCGACAACCACATTTACGTTTGTTTTACTGGTGGGATCCATCAGGCTTCGAGAGTAATCCGGTGGAATAATAATCCCGATTCGATACGAACCATCTCGAATACGTTCAAGTACTTCGCCTTCGGATGAAACTTCTTCGGCCATATGAAACAACGAACTTTGTTCAAAATCTTCAAGTAACGAGATCGATGGATTGTGTTTGTCATAGTTGCAATAGACCGTTGCAATGTGTTTTAAGTCACGTTCAACCGCAAGCCCTGTTACCAAGAGCTGAATAATAGGGAGTGTGACAATAAAGGCAACCAAATAGGGATCGCGCATCAGTTGAATGATTTCTTTGCGGAAGATGGTCATGATGCCTGACCACGTGATTTTGCTATTGCCTTTTTGAGTGAGGTTTTTATTACTAGAGGCGGTCATTACAACGGTGCCTCCTTTTGCTCTTTGGATTGTTGTTCGGCAGCAAGTTTATCGGCTTCGATGTTTGATTTGGTTAACGAGACAAAAACATCTTCAAGTGAAGGTTCTATTTCGCGCACGTTGCTAATTTTTACACCGGCCGATTGAATGTCTTTTTGAACCGTAGCCGGATCAACCGATTGTGGCACCACAATATGAAGCGCCTGCCCGAAGATCGTCACATCGGTTGTGTACGGAAGTTCCTTGGCTAAGTTAAAGGTTTTAACCAGAGGTTGGCAGACCATTTCAATACGGCGGTTGCCTTCACCCACGACTTCGCGAATCTGTTTTAATTCATCAGGGCCACCACTTACAATTAAGCGGGAGTTATAAATATACCCCACACGGTTGCAACGCTCGGCTTCATCCATGTAGTGCGTGGTCACAAACAGCGTAACCCCAGAACTAGCAAGAGAAAATAACAAATCCCATAACTCACGTCGGGCAACAGGATCCATGGAGGCCGTGGGTTCATCAAGGAAGATAATTTGAGGCTCGTGCACCAAGGCGCAACACAACGCCAAGCGCTGTTTCCAGCCACCTGATAATTGTTTGCCTTGAAAATTGCGGTAACTGCCGATGCCAACCAAATCAATCACTTCTTGCTTGCGGCGTCTGCCGTATTCGCCATGAACGCCATAGAGTTTGGAGTAGAAATCGATATTCTCTGTAACGGTTAAGTCTTCGTACAAGCTAAACCGTTGAGGCATATAGCCAATTTCAGAACGAATGCGTTCAGGATCTTCGGCCACATTGATACCACTGACCGTGGCAATCCCACTGGTCGGAGCAAGCAATCCGCAAAGCATTTTAATGGTGGTGGATTTCCCCGACCCATTGGGTCCTAGAAATCCATAAATATCACCCTTTTCAATGCGCAGGTTTAAATCTTTTACCGCCACCTTGTCTCCAAAATGACGCTCTAAGTGCTGAGTTTCAATAGCGATGTTAGGTTGAGCCATTTGTATCACAAAGGTTAAATAAACGTGTTAACAGGTGGGATGAGTACGCGCGTATCAAAAAACATTTAGTCGAAGCGAATTTTAACTTCCATCCCAGGGAAGAGAGCATTTTCTTTGGTTTTGTCTTGAGGTGAAATAGCCACTTTCACGCGAAAGGTACTTTCTTCAGAGGCGTTGTTACCGCCACTGCTGGGTACAAATTCGCTTTTAGGATTAATGACAGCCACTCTGCCTTCAAAATTGACGTTTTTATAAGCTTTGCTACGGATTGAAACCGTCTTGCCTGGCGTCACAAAGCGTAGTTTGGACTCAGGCACATACACGTTTGCCCACAGTGTGCTGTATTCAATGAGGGTCATCACAGGACGGCCCGGTTGAACCAATTCACCTTCAGAGACAGCAATTGTACTTACCACGCCATTGATGGGAGAGACCAACGCCACTTCACTCTGTTGTTTTACAAGCGTATCGTAAGCTGCTTGCGCTTTTTCTACGTTACGCAAGGCAATAGAAACTTCATCACGATCGGCACCGTGTAAGATTTTTCTGTAGGTCGCATTGGCAGCGTCTAATTGTGATTTAGCCGTCTGAATTTGATCCGGCGAGCCTTCTTGAATCAAGCTGAGTCCGGCTTGGGCCGCATCCATGTCGCCTTGAGCTTGCTTGACCTGTAAGGAAAGTTGTTCGTATTTTTGTTTGGAGATAATACCTTCTTCAAGCATGGTTTTAGCGTTGTCCAATTGCTGCTCGGCAAGGGTTAGCTGTGATTGAGCCGATTCGATCTTAGACGTGGCTTGCTTTAACTGTTCTGGGCGAGCGCCTTGGGTTGCCAACTTGTATTGCTGTTTGGCAAGCTCAAGCTTGGCTTTAACCTGTTGGATTTCAGCACTATTGGCGCCTTTTTCAAGCAGTGACAGTTGTGATTTGGCTTGGCTTAAGGTGGCTTTGGCTTCATCTAAGCGAGCATCAATGTCGCTCTCGTCAAACTGAAGCAGGCTATCGCCTTTTTTGACTTCAACGCCTTCTTGCACCATCACCGTTTCAACTCGGCCACCAAAGCGAGACGAGGCTTTGATTTCTTTGGCTTGCACCAATGAATTGAGCTCAAGAGTGGTGGGTTCGCTAAAAAAGCCGAATAACCAAACGCTTAAGGACACCACGAGGGCGCCAATGGTTACGACCAATATATTTTGTTTTTTAAGAATATCTATCATCGTAGGTGGTATTTTAACAAAAAAGCATGGCGGATAAAGCCCGCACAACAGCTTGTAACGTAAAGATTATATTCAGCACTGCAGCCGTCATAACAATGCCTCTTGGTTAAGATACCAAAGAAGCTATGATGTTCCCCACTTAACCTAATTCTGCTACTTAAGCCTAGTCAAAAACCACATCATCGTAGTGGTCATTGGCTTTTAGCTCTTCACGAACGACATCAAGCGACGCCTGTACGATTCGAGTGATGCGCGAGCTGGAAAGCCCAACGCGAGTAGCAATATCTTTAACCTGCATGTTTCTGTAGAAGCGATACTCCATAATGGTACGCTCTTTGGCCGGTAAATTTTCAATAGCACGCTTCACGGCACGGCCAAGCTCCATCACCTCAAGGCGTTCTTCAGGTGTGGCACCATCATCAGCAATGACCTCGTGCGAGGATTCACCATCAGGGCCTTCACTAATACCTTCAATCGAAAGAATACTCTGATAGACCGTCTCGCGAACGGTCTCTTTTGTTCCGTCCTCACTGTCTTCTTCTGTGGTTTCTTTGATTTTTTTAAGGGTATACCACTTATAGCGAGAACGTAGTTCGTTACGGATAGCCCAACGTGTGGCTGTTGCCATATAAGAGATGTTGAGTTTATCAAGCTCTTCGGAGGTTTTGTTTTTAATGAGCGCCTGAATGGCCATCGCCCCAATGTTTACCAGCTCCATATAATCCACCATATGCGATGGCACACGGCGGTACTCCACCTTAGCTACTCGCTCTACAAGGGGGATATAGTCTTTGATACCCGGCTTTTTCTTCTTTTTAGGTTTTTCATCAGAGTCTTTAGCAGGCTCGTTTATCTTGATGTTTTTGGGTTTGATATTAGCCGTTATCTTTTCACTTTTTGGACGCTTAGGGGCTGTCACAGGGGGTATGAGGACCTATGGTTAACATTAACAAACAAAACTTAAATCACTATCCAATCTCTATTTTAGAGTTAAGAGGGTAAAAAGGGTAGAGATGGATACAAACTCTCTGGAAGTTTTCATATGCAGCAATTACGGATTGAGTGACGGCGGACCGTTTGGTGGTCCATCTGCCGGATTGCTTGGCTTGCTATCCGTGTCTTCGTCTTGACCCATTGGAATGGGGGCGCTTTGCCCGCGTACTCGCCAAGCAAACATCAAGATTTCAGCAACGGCTTGATACAAATC
>CAYGPY010000198.1:0-5668 GCA_964351765.1 uncultured Vampirovibrionales bacterium | reverse complement strand
ATGTCGCCCTTGATCATGGCTTGCGCCACCTTGCGATTACCCGCCACCAACTGTACAGCATCGGTTGGCAGATTATGTTTTTTTAATACCGTTTGAAATGCCTCTACCAAAGCGCGACCGGTTTCCATGGTGAGCTCACTGGGTTTTAACAACACGGTGTTACCAGCCATTAAAGACGCCGCAACACCGCCCATGGGAATGGCCAAGGGATAATTCCACGGAGCAATGACACCCACCACACCTCTGGGTACACGACGTTGCTTGTGAAAGCGCGCCATCAAGAGTGATTTATCCGGTGAGAAGCGTTTATTTTTAAGTGCCTTGGAGCCTTTCTTGGCATAAAAATCAAGAAGACTGAGCGAGGAAGCAATGTCGGCCTCGTAACTTTCACGAATAGGCTTACCGGTTTCAGCCGTAATGGTATCGGCAATAGTAGCGGCATTTTTTTGCAGATGTTTTGCCACATCCGTGAGAACCTTAGCACGTGTCTTAAGAGGCACATTTTTCCACGTGTTAAACGCCGTACGGGCGTTCGCTACTTTTTGAGTGACCTCGCTCGGTAAATCCATCGGGATTTGAGGCAGATTTTGACCGGTAAACACGTCTTGCTTAGAAAAGTAGCCTCGCACTTCTGGCGAGGTTTGTGCTTGATTTAGAGCATCCATCGCAGCATTGTAGCCTTCAGGATCGCCATAACAATCGCTGAGTAACCGCCTGCCTGAAAATTTTAGCAGGGGCAAACGGTTTTGAGTTTCAGGCTTATTAAAACAAGCAACCTTGTTACCGTACAGTAAACTCGATATGATATTCATCTATGTCCCTCAGCTAAGCTCGTCTCTATGTACCCAATCTATCTAAAAAACGCAGCACACTCAAGCAGCATGGGCTGTTTATAAACTTGAATTACGGCCGATCTCTTGCTACATTTGAAAGGCTGAATCACGCAACTAGGTAGCTATTTCTCAATGACCGCAAAACAAAACAAAACCACCTCAACACGTACCAAGCCTTTGATTGTTCAAAAGTTTGGTGGTACCAGCGTGGGCGATACAGAGCGCATTAAGCACGTGGCGCGTATCATTATTGATACCTATGAAAAAGGCCATAGCGTGGTGGCAGTTGTTTCGGCGATGGGAAAAAACACGGATCACTTGGTTGATCTCGCCAAGTCATTGAGCGAGAATCCGTCTGGACGTGAGTATGATGCATTACTGGCGACGGGTGAAATGGTAACCACCGCTGCAATGGCAATGGCCATCAACACCTTAGGGGCAGACAAAGGCATCAAAGCGGTTGGGCTCAATGGGCCTCAAGCTGGCATTAAAACCGAAGACTTATACAACCGCGCTCGTATCTTAGAGATTGATACCGATGCGATTGAGCAGCACGTGGCCAATAACACCATTGTTATTATCACGGGCTTTCAGGGGCAAAACACCAAAAACGAATTTGTCACTCTGGGCCGTGGCGGATCCGATACCTCGGCTGTGGCTTTGGCCGGTGCCCTTAATGCGGAGCGCTGTGATATCTATACCGACGTGCGGGGCGTGTACTCCACCGACCCTCGTGTGGTGCCTGAGGCCGTTAAGATTAACGAGATTTCTTATATTGAGATGATGGAGCTAGCCCGTGTTGGGGCCACTGTGCTTCATCCCCGCGCTGTGGAACTGGCTCGACAAAATAATGTGCGTTTAAGTAAGCGCAGTACCTTTGACTTAGAGGATACCGGAACATTGATCGTCAATGAAAAATCAACCCATAACACAGACGCCATTACAGGTATTGCCTGTGACTTGGATCAGGCTCGCATTGCCCTTGTTGGCTTTCCTGATACACCGGGTGTAGCCAGTGATATTTTTGGAACGCTCGCCGAAAACAACATCAGTGTCGATATGATTATTCAGGCAATGAGCAAAGACGACACCAACGATATCGCCTTTACGGTGGGTGCCAACGATTTGCACGATGCATTAAAAGTTCTTGAAGAGGTTAAAAATCGCGTTAAAGCCAAAGCCTTAATGCATGACACCAACATCGCCAAGGTAAGTATTGTGGGTGCGGGCATGATTGATAAACCCGGTATTGCGGCCGATATGTTTAAATCTTTGGCCAAAGACAAAGTAAACATCCGAATGATCGCCACCTCAGAAATTAAAATTAGTTGCCTAGTCGACAGAGAACAAGGCCACGACGCAGTAAAAAGCATCCACAAAACATTCTTCCCCAACGCCACCACCCCAGAAGAAGTAATGGTAAACGAAAAGGTTGGCTACTAATATCGTATCTAGTCTCTTTATCGCCTTTTTGAAAGATTTACATTGAAAAACAAACTACTTAACTTACTTGAACAAATGCGAACCAGCCTTTGGTTTTTACCGCTTGTTTTTGTGCTGGCTGCCATTGCTGGTGCTGAAGCGATGTTGTATGTGGATGAATTTGTTTATGAAACGCCCGATCAAAACCTACCTCATTGGTTGTTTACAGGTGGTGCCACCGCTGCATTTAACATTCTTAGTATTGTTGCCAATTCAATGGCAACGGTCGTCAGTCTTGTTATTTCAATGACGATGGTAACCTTTACGCTCGCCTCCTCGCAATATGGCCCTCGCCTCCTTCGCAATTTTATTGGTGACCAGCGTAACCAATCGATGTTGGGATTATTTGTGGGAACGTATGTCTTTTCAATGATGATACTTCGACAAGTTAAAGATTTAGAAGACACCACATTTATTCCTGCGCTGTCGATCACACTGGCCACATTTTTGTCCATCCTGTCGTTTATTGTTCTGATTTACCTTGTGCACCATGTGGCCGTTAGCTTGCGTGTTGAAACCTTATCCGAACGTATCGGTTGTGAGCTTAATACCCAAATTGAACGCTTGTACCCAGATAGCCACGATGATTTACCTGAGCATTGGGACCATGCCTATGTGGCATTAAATCAAAACGACACCAGTAAAAAAGACGCGGCACCCACTGACGAATCAGCTCCGCCTCCTTATCAAGACAACACCAAACGTATTGAAGAGGCCGATAAAAGACTAGAGAAAACAATGCCTTTTTCTCTTAAAACCGGCCATGCTGGGTATCTCCAATCCATCGACGAAGAAGCGTTACTAAACCTTGCTGTCGAAAAAAACATGGTGATTAAGGTAGTGATTTACCCGTCAGAATTTGTGCTGTCTCAACAAATTATAGCGGAACTCTATGTTCAGGACGATACCGCACTTCAAAATACGGAAGCCACGCCTGAAGAAGCGCAGAACAAAGCTGAATTTTTAAAATCATTACTGGATTGCTTTTCAATCGGGCGTCATCGTAATCCAACTCAAGACATTGAATTCTCCATCGATCAGCTTGTAGAGATTGCACTCGTTGCCTTATCACCAGGTGTTAACAAGCCCTTTACAGCAGTGAATTGCATCGATCGCCTTGCTGAATCACTAAGCATGCTCACCCGTCGGTACTTCCCCCCAGCCTATTTAACCAAAGACGATACCCTTCGCCTTGTTATGACACGCCTGTCTTACAAAAAAATTCTAGACACCTGCTTGGGACAGATTCAATACCATAGCCAAAACCACCCTTGGGTAAGAACCTATCTCACAGAGACAATGACCAAGATAAAACAGATTACTGACAATGATGCTATTATCGATGTTATTGACGAGATGATTGAAGAAGGCAACGCAAAAAATAAGTTAGTAACCGATAGTTAAATCAATCACTAACTTATTTCAGTACTTATAAAAAAGAGTTACTTAAGCTTCAAACGTAGATTCGCTCTATCAAGGGCGTTTTTGGCTCGGGCTTTATCGATGGTAGTTGAGGTTTCGGCTTCTCTAAGCATCGCTTCAGCGCGCTTGCGGGATTCTTCGGCACGGGTTGTGTCGATGTCATCACCGAGTTCAGCCGCATCGCTTAGAATCGTTACCGATTTACCGTCGGTACTTAACAAGCCACCCATTACAGCGATCTTGTGTTTTTGACCACCGGTTGTGTACTCAAGCACACCAATATCCAGTGGGCTCACCAACGGGATATGGCGGGGTTTGATACCCACATAACCATCGGTGGTTTTTGCGCTCACCAAATCCGCTTCGGTTTCAAGAACCGTACGCTCTGGGGTTACAATGTTCAGTTGCATTGTCGTGTCTCCTTACAACATTGTGATTTGGCTAATACTAAACGGCTACGCCATCTTTTTCAGCAGCGGCCACAACATCATCAACACTACCCACATACACAAAGTATTGCTCAGGCAGGTGATCGTATTTACCATCCAAAATCTCGCGGAATGAACGCAAGGTATCTTCAAGTTTTACGTACTTACCTTTAATACCGGTAAATTGCTCCGCAACGTGGAACGGCTGACTCATAAACTTCTGGATACGACGCGCACGGGCAACGGTTTGTTTATCATCATCTGATAATTCATCCATACCCAAAATCGCAATAATATCTTGAAGATCTTTGTAGCGTTGCAACGTATCTTGCACTTCACGAGCAATGTTGTAGTGGTCTTCGCCCACAATTTGTGGATCCAAAGCACGACTGGTTGAATCAAGGGGATCAACCGCAGGGTAGATACCCAAAGAAGCAATGTTACGTGACAATACGGTGGTCGCATCCAAGTGACCGAACGTGGTCGCTGGTGCCGGATCGGTTAAATCATCGGCTGGTACGTATACGGCTTGAATTGAGGTAATCGAACCATCTTTGGTTGAGGTGATTCGCTCTTGCAAGTCACCCATCTCATTAGCCAATGTTGGCTGGTAACCTACGGCTGAAGGCATACGACCTAGAAGCGCCGATACCTCAGAACCCGCTTGGGTGAAACGGAAGATGTTATCGATAAACAACAATACATCTTGCTTGGCCACATCACGGAAGTATTCCGCAACAGTTAGAGCCGACAAGCCAACACGCAAACGCGCTCCTGGAGGCTCGTTCATCTGACCGTAAACAAGAGCTACTTTATCCAATACGTTGGACTCTTTAAATTCGTAGTAAAGATCGTTGCCCTCACGAGTACGCTCACCAACACCACCAAATACAGACACGCCACCGTGTTGCATCGCAATGTTGTTAATTAACTCCTGAATAATAACGGTTTTACCAACACCAGCACCACCAAACAAGCCAACCTTACCACCTTTAGAATATGGAGCAAGAAGGTCAACAACTTTAATACCGGTTTCAAAAATTTCGATTTCCGTAGAACGCTCTTCAAGAGCTGGCGCCTTACGGTGAATTGGCCAGTACTCATCAGCTTCAACAGGGCCTGCTTCATCTACAGGATTACCAAGAACGTTTAAGATACGTCCTAAGGTTGGCTTACCCACAGGCATTTTGATTGGCTCACCGGTGTTTTGAACATCCATGCCACGCTTTAGGCCTTCGGTGGAATCCATCGCAACGGAGCGAACACGGTTATCACCGAGATGCTGCTGAACTTCAGCAACCAAGGTGACTTCTTCGCCATCAAAATTTTTGGCTTGGATTTTAAGCGCCGAATAAATCGGTGGAAGCTCGCCGGGTTTAAACTCAACGTCAACAACAGGACCGATAACCTGAGTTACCTGACCTACAGAAGTTTTTGGGGCTTTTTCTGCCACTGCGTTTGCCATGGAATGACTCTCCTGAATTGAATAAATAACAAATAAAT
>CAYGPY010000197.1:0-5748 GCA_964351765.1 uncultured Vampirovibrionales bacterium | reverse complement strand
CACAAAACTTTTAAAGTAGCGATTGAGCCTGCTGCCGTTTAGTTTTAATTTCAAATTAAACGCGTTAAATGTAGCGAGTTTTGCCTTCTGCATACCGTAATCATTTAATGAATTTCAAATTTAAGAAACCTGCTTATTTTAGATGATAAGCAGGTTTTTTGTATTGAATAAAACGACGTTAAAACGAATGTTGAAGAATGATTAGCCTTGCGTGTTTCGTTTAAAGCCAAAACCACCTCGTCGGCCTTCGTCAGAATTTTTACCGTGACCAGAACGGTTATTATTGGCTTGAGCACTGGCTTTTTTAATGCGATCTTCATTGACGCGTTCTTGAATGGCGCGGACGTCTTCAGGGTCGTTGCTTGGTCTGTCGAGCTTTGCTTCGACTTCTGTTTTTTCTGTGCACGTAATACAAAAATATCGGCTTTTACGATTAATCGGGGTAATGGGTATGCGGCAACGCTGGCATTTGTGCACGATTTTAACGGCAGCCGTACCGAGCTGTCCGTTGAAAAATAATTCTTCGATATCACCCAAAGGCACATTGGATCGTGATGCAATGTCTTCGAGTGTCATCAGTCCGTCGCCATCGTCTTGCAGCAATCGATAGACTTCACTAAAACGAGCCACCGTGCTTTGATAGCACGTTGGGCAATAGGGTGTGTACACCTTCTTGAAGACGATGTTGCACTTTTTACAATTGGCAAACCCTTTAACGGTCATAGAGGCGACGGTATCCTGTTTTGCGTAATAGCGCGAAGCGCGCTAGTTAATAAGAGTTAATAAGCGAGCTAAACCAGTTTTTTACTGTGACGTTTAAATCCATAATGACGAACCGGTGCATTTGAATCCGTGTCAGCGAGCACGGCATTTAAATCGCTGGTGGTCATTGCGGTGACGGCATCATCATTCATGTCTAATAACTCCAGCACATCGTTATCGCGTGTGTCACGTGCTGTCTTTATAGGTATCTGGCCATTGGTATCTTCAATGCGTGCCACAACGGGCTCGTTGTTTTCTGTTTCTGAACTCGCCGCGATTGTTGCTTCTGCGTTTTCAAGTCGCGCTTGTTTTTGAGTGGGGCTTAACTCGTGAATCATTTGCTGGTAATCATCATCGGTAATCATGTTATCGATTTCGCCCGTCACACGTGTCATTTTATGCTCAGAACGTTCCGATGAGACGTCGGACTGCCCTAGAGAAATCAAGGCACTATCGACGGTTTGCAAGCAGGTTAAGCACATGGGTTCTTTGCAATCACGGCGCGTTAATTCGCCACGGCACACATAGCAAAAGCCTTGTTCCAAGCCAAATAGCTGCAATACCTCGCCACTGCCAAGGCGATACAGCAAGCATTCTCGAACGCGTCGTTCTTTTAGGCCGGTGATGCTGGCCACCATGGTGTAGTCCATTTTCTTTTGTGTGATGGCTTCATAAATTTTTTCAAAGTAGCTGTTGTAGAGTTCTTTTTCTTCTTCAGCATTATTGGGTTTAGCAATTAACCCGTCAAGTGCTGTAAGAACTTGGCGATGGTTTTTATCGAAATCATTGTCACTACCATTTTGATTTGGCGATCCTGGAAAAGACATAGTTAAAATCCTATAAACTGGAATACAACAGAAGTACTGTCTAAGGTATCGGCAGTTTCAGGTGAAAGTGGAGGATTGGGGATTCAAAATGTAATATATCTTCACAATAAGGGGTTTAACCCTTCAGAACCCCTTATTCAGAGTATTCCAAATGGTATGGTTATATCGGTGATAGAACGCTTAAACGGTTTGCGCCATCCATTTTAAGGCTTCACGCAATAAGGCTTCACTCGAAACGTCGGATTGAAGTGATTCGGGTTTCTTATCACCCAACACGTTCTGAAAACAGCTTTGAATTTCGTCTTCTAAATATCCCAGTGACAATAACACGCTTTCGGCCTCCGTCACGGCTTCTAGCCATTCGCCACTGCCTGTGTTGTTGCTGGTGTTTGATAGTGCTGATTTACTGATGGCTTGTTGGCGCCAGTTGCTCATTTTTTCTTTGAGGTCGACGGTCATTTTTTGAGCCAATTTAGGCCCCACACCCTTGGCAACCGTCAGGGTTTTAAAACTCCCCGAGACAATGGCTTGGGCAATATCGGATACGGATAGTGCTGTAAGTAAAGCCAGAGAGACCTTGGTGCCCACGCCCGAAGCGCTTTGCAATATGGCAAACAGATCACGTTCTTCGTGGGAGTTAAAACCCACAAGGGTCATCGCATCTTCACGCACCACAAGGCTTGTAAACAACGTGATGGGGTCACCCACGGCGCCACTGCTGGCCACCGAGCGACTACTAGAAAGAACGTCGAGCCCCATACCGTTCAGGTTTACGGTGAAGTAGGCGCCACGCGGTGATTCCATGGTCTTGAATACTAAATCCCCTTGAACAAATGAAATCATAATACGCTCGGCTCACTCTCTAATTTTTTCTAACGCTCACCAGCAATTATAACAAAGCCCCAATCCCCACAATGTGTTCCGTTGTGGATTTGTTACACGTGCGTTCGTAGTATGAATCTATTGGCGCATTAGGGCTTCGGCTAGGGCGATGTCTTTGTGGGTGGTTATTTTTAGGTTTTTTTCGTTGCCTTCAATCATCTGGATGCAGGTGTATCCGGCCAGTTCCATTAACTGCGCATCATCGGTGAGGGGGTGTGTTGGGCTTACTTTTTCATGCGCCTCACGCAACGCTTTTTTATTAAATACTTGTGGGGTTTGTGCGCGCCACAGTGTTTGGCGGTCTTCGGTGTGTCGGATGCTCACACTACCCACGGCCGGATTGGTGTCCACACGCTTGATGGTGTCATACAGAGGCAATCCCACCACCGTGCCATCGCACACGCCTTGCTTTAGTTGTGCCACGGCTTTACTGACAATAGCTGGATCAATCAATGGGCGTGCGGCATCGTGTACCACCACGATATCAACCTCTTCAGGCAAATGTGTTAAGCCGTTGTACACGCTCTCACGTCGCGTGGCACCGCCATCGGTGGAGAGCAAACGCTTCTTGTGGCCAAACTCGTCTAACAACCCGTGGTAACGCTTACGTTTATCAGCCGGAGCAACCAGCATCACGCCATCAATCTCACTGCTTTTCATCAGGCTTTCAACGGTGCGAATTAAAACTGGCACCCTATCAATGTTGGCTAACAACTTGTCACTAACCGGTTCGGGTGAGGGGCCATCGGCGAGGCTCTTGCTAAAGCGCTCACCGGAACCACCTGCAGGCACAACGGCCCAAACGGTTGTGGTCGTGTTTTCTTCTTGCGACATAATAGAATAAGCATCCTTAAATTAAGTTATGAGTAGGGGGATTAAAGCGACTAATGTTGAAACGTTTTATGGTGTTGTAGTTCTGTTTTAAGTGGCTTTTCGAGGGAGGCTGTATCGCCAGTATCTTGAAGAAGCCATGCCTTTGTTTTGGTGTAGGTGGTTGTTTCTTCCATAGCAAGCACACGCCCTATCACCTTAAAGCCAACTTCTAGTAACGGCTTGAGGTTCGTATCGGGTGGCACACAGCCCAGTAATTCAAAGTCCTCACCACCATAGAGCATCATGTTTTGGCAAAATATCGCGGCGTCTGTTGGCGTCAGATCGTTGTGTTGCGATTGCGCCAATCGACGCAGTTCGGGGTGCGGAGGTAACGACGATGCATCGATCTCGATCCCCACATCACTGGCTTTGGCAAGTTTTAAACACGCATCGGCCAAGCCATCACTGGTATCCATTAATGCATACTGATTGCAATTTTTGGATAGCGCTAATCCGGCTTCAATACGTGGTGTGGGGCGAAGGTGTTTATCAATCAATGCAGGAAAGCCTTTTAACTTTTGGTTCAGCGCCACAAGGCCACCACCACTCATGCCATAGTGACTCACGGTTGTATTTTCAAGTGTCTCAAAGCCTGTGCTAATAACCAGATCGCCAGGTTGTGCTGCTGAACGTTTGCCCAACGTATGCCCTTTAGGAAGGGTGCCTGTTGCAGTAATACTCAGGCTGAGGTGCTCGGAGCGAACCGTGTCACCACCGGTAATAACAGCATTGTAGCGTTTGGCGCACGATTGCATGCCGGTGTAAAAAGCGGTGATAAAAGCACTGGAGGTTGTTTTGGGTAGACCCAAGCCCACTTGTAAGTGTTGGGGTTGTCCGCCCATCGCAGCAATATCACTGATGTTGACGGCAACGGCCTTCCAGCCCAAGGCTTCCCAAAGCTGGGTTTGATTGAGATCGTTAGTGAGCCAGTCCAGCTTAAAGTGTGTGCCTTCAATCAGCATGTCGGTGGTTAAAATCAAGTTTTTATCCGCATCGAAATACGCATCATCGGAGGCGTTAAAATCCACAGAAGTGCTTTTGCCATTGGGGTTTAGCACCTTGGTGATGGTGTCAATAATGACTTGTTCTGATAGGAATGTGTGCGGGGTGGTCATCGACTCTATCATAGCCGAGACAGGGGATTAAACGCAAAAAAGCATCCGTCGGTTAAAACGGATACTTTTATAAGTGCTTTGCTAAGTACTTGATATAACTGGTTTTTAGCCCATAGCGCTGAATTTTTGACCCAATTCTGGGCTAAAGCTATTTGGATTTGAAATATCAATACCTGCAACAGCTTGGGCTGGATTTTCAGCACCCGAACCCGAACTGGCTTTGCCTGCGGCCTGAGGACCACCGAGAGAACCGGCTGAAAACGGATTGTTAGATCCGCCTGCGGCACCAAACTGTGATTGCTGGCCTAATTGTGTATGAACTCCGAACAAGAATGTAACCTCTCAATTGTTGTTATTACTGACTTCTGGCGCATTACATCGCCATAGAGTGACCTCTACATGAATAAAACCCGTTTGATGTACTGGTATTGCTAAAACAAGCTTGTTTTTTTACACGTAGTTACAATTGAGTGATGGCGCGAGGGTGACGCGTTCATTTTAGAGGTGAAAAACAGGCTAAAAAACACTCAAAAACGGCCGAAAAACGTCAAAAAATGCGCAAAAATGAGTCAAAAATGAACCAGAAATCAGAGAAGGGTTTGGATATTCAGAAATTTATAGTGGAATATCCAAAATATAGAGGCAAAGAAAAAGCGGGTTCTTAATAATAAGAATTCCCGCTATTTTACCTCACTCGTAACCAAGATGACGCAACCTTTTTTAATAAGGCGCATCAAGTCTTTATCTGGTTGTTTCCCCTGCTTTAAGCGGGGTTACCCTATACTTTCCCATCTGGGAACTTCCCATTTAAGTGTTAGTGCTTTTCTGGTGGATGCCTTAACAGTTAAATCAAGTGGTGTGTAGCGTTGAGCAGTTCTCTCTACTGCTTAACTTGAGACTATAGTACCTAAAAAAAACCCATGCTGTAAAGGGGATGCAACAAAAAAATACAATTGAAAACCCTTGTGGTAAAAGGGTTTTAGCGATTATGCTTTGTGTAAAACCTACACAAAACCCGTAACAAAAGGCTCGTCTTTATTCATTCCTCTTGAAGTGCTTTCTCTGTTTGGGTTTTAGGCTCTTTTGTATCCTCGGTTTGCTCAGAACTCTCGGCTAAGCTGGCAAAATAATTGGCGATCGCCGCGCCACCCACAAGGTTGGTGCCCATACCGATGTTACTATCAATAAAGCCGCCACCGGCCACTTGCAGAGGGATACCCACCATCAGCGCTTTGTTTTGAAGGCCTTTTTCGTTCGCGCCTACTAAAAATAATGAGGCATTATACGCC
>CAYGPY010000196.1:5306-5774 GCA_964351765.1 uncultured Vampirovibrionales bacterium | reverse complement strand
TATTTAAATACTGCCAGACGCCTTCGACATCAATCTCATCCTGCCCGGTATTTTGTTCATTATTTACTGAAGGGTCCAAGGTTTCGTCTATCGCATCGACATCATCTGAAACATTGGGTACGTTTAATTGCCCGCAGCCTTCTGTCCACATCGCCCCAAGCAAGGCTAAATCCGAATGCGTGATGTCGGGATTGGTTGTTGCCTGAAGAAAAGAGGTTTTCCATCCGGTTGGTTCTTCTGGGTTTTTAAAATCGCTACCCACGTTACATTCAGACGGTTCGCCTAATATTTGCTGGAGATACTCTATATTAAAGACACTGTAGGCCGTTGCATCCGTGGATTCATTCACAAGCAGGCTTTGTTCTTCACCCACTTGAAATGCCGCTAGTTCAGAGGGAGAATTAATCAGTCCATTGCGTAGAAATAATTCTAAGAACGAATAATTACGGACAAAGGTCTCAACCTGTT
>CAYGPY010000196.1:0-5296 GCA_964351765.1 uncultured Vampirovibrionales bacterium | reverse complement strand
GTCTCATTCGTACTTAGTAGCTGGTTAAACTCAAGAGATAACGCATCATAATCAATTGACAAGGCAGCGTTGCCTAATGGATCGTTAGCAATAACACGACCCAATTCAGGATTTGTTTCCTGAAAAACATGCGCGCTGTTCATTGAATCTTCCATCGACAAGGCACCCATTAAGGCCAAGAAGCTAATTGTATCAACATCATTCAACGCAGCTGAAGCAACCGTTTGATTGATTGAGAAGCTTGCTGGTCGATAATCAAAACCCGTTAAAGCAGGGTAGCTTTCTAACTGTTCTTCAATCACATCGGTCACTGGGGCATACTGCTCGATAATCTCAGTGCGAGGATCCACTTCGTCAGTCCGGCTAAGAAAACCCAATACCATTAATAATGAGGTCAAACCGGCTGCAGATTTTAAAATAAGCCCTTTTTTCTCCCGCACTGTATTCACAGGGTTGTGCTTTTCAAGCCAACCAGCACGATGCCCAGAGAGTTCAAGCAAATCACCTTGTACTGGCTGTCTTTCAAGACTAACCGGTTCTGAATATGACTCTAAGCCTAAACCTGTTTTTACTAATGCTTTTGAAGGCTCTTGATCGTCATAAGTGGTATCGTCATCTTCTATAATTTCAGCATCAATAATCGTATCATCAGGATTATCACCAACAGAATCATTGCCATCGTTGTGTTGCCCAAACCGAAGAGTGGGATGCACACCAGAGGTACTATAATCAGGATGTAGTTGGATCATCGTCATAGTTGAAATTAATTTCCGCTTTCAGGAGGTTCGTTTTCTCTAACATCATCACCGAATTCTCTAAAATCGGTAATTGGATCATACGGTGGTGGTTCTTCATCATCAGTAAACAAATCAGCCACAGCACCTGCAGCATCATCCAGACGGAAAAACTGAGCCGCATCATCAGCGTGTATAAATTGAAGCCCATCGCCTGCTAGACGCACGAAGGCACCTGGAATATCACACTCACTGCTCTCAATCCGTTCATCAGGATTAAGCGCACTTAAGGAGGTAATATCCAAATAGAGTTTTCCGTCATCATCTTGATACGGTTGAATATAAGCTTGGAATGTTTTCCCACCGGCTGTCACTTGGGTAATGGCAGCATCGGCTTGCAGGCCATCACTGGCAAATGTGTTGATAGTACGCTTACGGAAACAGCTGGCATCATCAAACCATTGGGTTTGATCAGCCCCTAAAATACTATTCCACACACCTTCATCCACATTAATGGCGCTGCCATAAAAATAATCTGTATCGGTGTTGCCAAGTTGATGAATGTTACCTTCTACGTTCATGCCCGCAATTTGGATACTCGCTGTTTCGGGCGGACCCTCTTCTCCGAGTCCTTGCGCGATTCTATCGCCAATGTCATGAAGTGGGTTGCTTAAAAAATCAATTGCACCAAGCACTTGAAAACTAACCGCGGCAAACAAACCAGCTAGAGCGACATTTTTCCATTTCACACTTCGTCCGCCACCATCACCAGAGCCATTTTGTGCAGGCGTACGATCGGTGCTCAATGTTCTTAAACGCCGTGCAGGATTGTTACCAGCTCTGTTAAAAGGCACCACTTTATCATTGCCTGAAAAAAGAGGTGAATTCGATTGGAAAGAAGAGGGATACATATTCATAATAAAAACTCATTATTAGTAAGGGTATGTCAGCTTCTGTGTACAAACACACTAAAGTGACTAAAACAGATAAGTAGGCTGATGGTTTAAAATTGCCTAAACACGTCTAAATATGAACATACATTAAGTATCTAAAAAATGAACGACGGTTTCTGCTATGTGTTGTCAATTTTATACGTGATTTAGTTTTACTTTATAAAACGCACTATTTTTAACACGATTCAGAAAGCTCCTGTTTAATGAAACTCTTTTTAAACACCTCCCAACATGTAAATAAGACACCAGCAACCCCTTTAAAAAAAGTTGTTAATGCCTCTAACAATAGTGAGGTATCTAACCTTACATTTGGTGGTTACATCAAACAAGCAAAACGCATTATTCGTGTTTCTAAAAAGGCGAATAATCACCGAAAATCCAGACGTGACCGAGCCCCTCAAAACAGAGGCAAGACCACATCCCTTCAACCCACTCCTAACGTCAATACAGCGCCTTCATTTAAAGCTGAGCGTTTTGCTGAACTCACCCAAACATTAGGTGTGGCCGTGCAGCAGTTTAAACGCGATTTTGATAATCACTATAAACAAGATTGGTTAAAAAAATTAGAGCATTTCTTTTTTGAGGTTAAAGACAAGAATGTAAAAAACCAACATGTTTATACCAATCTCGATGGTATAAACATGACACCTGAGAGTGCAGGGCTTGAATTGATCACTATTCATAAAGCTCTAAACAGTAGAAATGTTGACGCTACGTTTCAAGCCATGCTCGACGTCTTTCACGATGTACATCATATGTATATGCATTTTAAATCGAATCAACTCGACTTTCCGGAGCCCATGAGAGAGTCCTTTTTAATTGCGGCTGAAGCCGTTGAGAAAACAGCTCGCCAACACAACCTAGTGCTAGAATTCCCACCTCATTTTCTACAATATTAACCCTTCGTTACAAAGCTGTAGTTGCTAACAATTATTTGGGTTCAGGTGCTTTATATGTATATGACCTTTTAACTTGGTGTGACTTATTTTGCCACATCAATGCTTACATGGAGTTGGGTAATGCCTTCCATTTCCTCACAATCACATTTTTTGGGGTTTCAAACCTTAAAAAACAACACGCTCAGTACACCATCATCACTCTATTTTGGGACTTCACAAAAGAAGCAACGTCCTGATTGGTTCCCCGTGGATAATGGTACCTCTAAACACGTGTCTACAACGCAAGAACCCTCTAGCAAATCAGTAGCAGCAAGCACCTCTAAGAACTCTGGCTATAATAAGCCCGGACTGCTAGGTACCTTGGCAGCTATAGCCTTGTCTATTTTGGCACCCTTTACTTCAATCTTTGCCGATGATAGCTCCAATGACACGGCAACTGACGTCACAGCACCCTCGCATGAACTCGCTTTTATTGATGAACCTTCAGAAAACCATATCCCTGAGCCAACCTCCTCTACGGTGCTTTTTGAAGAGCTAACAGAAGTATTACCCGATGACGTCTTACCTGAACCAGAACTACCTGACACGACGCTAACAACAGAGGCGCCCTCTTCAGAGGTGACGGTTGAGGATATCGAAGCAAGATTGACCAGCTTAAATCTTTCTAATGAGGAGGATTGGCTTGCTTATGTCTACACTGGTTTATTACGAGCGGATAACGATTTTCAAATTAACGACCCGTCGTGGTCTAACAGTCTTAGCAGTGCTAGAGATTCATCCACATGGTTTTTACGTGTAGTGACTGACGCGAATATCAGTAGTGATTCTACCGACGTTGATGAACGTTTTAATATCGACGGCTTTGCTACCGAAGAATTAGCCAATCACTTTACACGCTTATTACTGGGTCGTGACTTAAACACATCAAATCCGGTGGATCAATATGTGGTTAACGCACTGACTGAAGGTAATGTGACAGCTGCTATTGATGAATTATCGTTAAGTGACGAACACGCCACCATGGTTGCAGAGGGGAATGTTTTTGGTGTACTGCCAACACCTGTAAGTACTTACACACCTGAAACGGTTAGCTTACCGAGTAATACTTTTACAGCAGCACTAGAACAAAATGCAGCAAGTTATTTTACCGACATTTACGGCTCTGACATTACAACGCAAATCGATTCGTGGCGTGCCATTATCGATTCCGATCGAAGTTATGGCGGGTACTTGGCCTACGTTGCCAGTGTTGCTCGGCCTTCAATGCGCAGTTACTGGAACGATATTTTATATGCGCGCACGACAGGTCAGGGCTTAGACAATTTCTCTGAAAGCCAACATCGTGCCTTTGATGCTGTTATATCCGAGTCACGTGCAGCAAGACCTCACGTTGGTATTTAAAACAACACAAAATTTTATCGAACCCCTCAAAACCATTTCACCTCATTACCTCACATAAACTCAAAGCATTTTATTTTTTATTATCTAATTGGAGACATCCGTGATTAGTTCATTTCAGTCCATCAACTTAAACCAACGCCAACACAAAAAACATCCTTTGTTTGGAGAGAATACTGACAATAAAGCGTCGCGAACAAACCAAGTACTGGGTGGTGCTGGGATCACCGTGGCAGCAGCGGCGTTATTGCAAATCATGGCTCCAAGTCCCGCTGCAGCAGAAGAACTCCCTTCAGATGTCGAGTCAACACTTGATGCGTTTCAGTCGTCATCCAATAATTCTAATTACCGTGCAGCCATCAGAGACATTGCCTATAGCTTGTTTAATCAGCAAGCTCCTTTTGACGCTAATGTCGGAAACTACCATGTTCAAGAAGGGGATTATCTTGAACACATCGCTGCCGCCATTATTTCAATCAACCCCGATTATGATATTTCCGAATTGCATGAACTTGTGCAAGCCATCAGCAGTCATAACGAATTGGATAGTCCAGACATTCTGAGAACCAATGCCAATAACGGTGTATTAAATCTCACCCCGTTTCTAACATCAGCGGCCGTGGCCATTCAATCTCAACAAGAGTATGATGGCCCCGTAAAAACCATTGAAATTACTCGCGCTGGCAATCAACTGCCGTGGGATGTAGCTTCAGATATTGCTGAAGAATATAGTCAACCACTCGAAAATGTTTATAGCATTATTATGGCGCTTAACCCTGAGTTAATTGAACGCTCTAACAGTGGCCAACTGGGTGTTGAGGAAGCTTACTCTATTAACGTTCCTGATTATCAAGAACTGACTATCGAGACTATTAATACTAGTGGTGTTTATCCCTACCATATCGCTGAACGGATTGCTGAAGATCAAGATCTTGATCTAGGCGATGTCCTTGAATCCTTAAAAGCGTTAAATGAAGATGTTTTTCATCAAGCCGATGCGGGTACCTTATCGGCACCTTACAACCTCGTTATTCCTAACAACTTCATTAGCGTTACACTGCCCGATGATGTCACAGAATATCAACCCGGTGCTGGGGTTACTCTCAGTGAGGTTGCTGAAATGGCAGCACTAAACAATGCTGATTTATCGTATCAACAAGCGCTCGATATCATTAAAAATCTCAATCCAGAAAGCTTTGTTAACGCAAGAAGCCTTCCTGCTGATTATACAATTCTTATTCCGGCAACATTCCTTGAGGAAAATGCCGCTGCTTCCGATGAATCGGCCGACGACGCATACTCTGACGTTGAT
>CAYGPY010000195.1:0-5776 GCA_964351765.1 uncultured Vampirovibrionales bacterium | reverse complement strand
TGGCTGTACATAATAATGTCTACGCGCTGGGCAGGTTGCTTAAATGGTTGATTTGGGCTTGGCTTGGCTGAAACACATACATAGGGCTCTTCACCATCTTGTCGAATGGCAAAATTTGCTTGTAAGGTCGTATCAGGCTGAATAGGTATTAATGATGTATGAAAACGATGTACCAATTCATCAGGGATGGGTACCAACATCACCTGTGTGTTATTGGGGGATACCTTATGGCGTGACCAATTAGAGCGAACAATTTCTAATAGTTCATCCCAGCTCCCATCAAAATGGTCGTGACTACTGTCAGCGGTTTGACGACGTACGAACTCCAAAATACCAAGTTGAACCGATGAAGTATCAGGCATAAGTGAAAGAACCTTATACGTTTTTTAAGCCAAAACGGATATAAAGAGACAAAGTGCTAAGCTGAAACCAATTTAAACGGGGAGTTTTCGGCATAAAGCACCGATGCGATTTTCTCGACATTGGTTTCATTAAGGGTATAGCAGCCAATCACGTGGCGGCTTTTTTCAAACGCAATTTCAGGAAACTCTAGGCCATAGCGCTTATAAATACTTTTTAATCGGTAATCCGACATAAAGAAGAAGATGTGTTCAAAGTCTTTTTCAAGGGCTTCAAGTGCAATTAAGATGAAGACATACTTCAAGCTTTCCAAATTACGGAAGTCATTAAGCAGGCTAAACGAGTGTAAAATCGCTTTTTGCCCAGAATAATGTTCATCCAAGTTTTCATCAGACAGTGCTTTTAAAAGTTCGTCTCCACGAGGATGATCGGACAGGGGTTTAAAGCAGTACATGCCAACAGGCACAAAGTTGTTAAATTCGTCACGATAGCCAATCGTGTAAATACCATCAGCATCTAAACGATTTGAGAAATACTCAATGTAATGCTCCAGCTCTTCAAGTGTGTTGTTCCACGCCAGTTCTTCTGGGTTTTTGAGGACATTAATACGGTATTTTAAAAAGCCCTTGGCAAACCGTTCTTCAGGACTGTATAAGTCTTTAATGAGTTGAATGGCTTGGCCTGGCGGGATTTGTGATAGTGGTAATTTTTCAAAACAACGATCACTACCTGAATCACGGTAATGCATCAGCGTGTTTTTAAGCGGAATGCTGGAAAACGAGCACCCAGGCTCTAATATAATTGCAGAAGGCGTTTTGTTTTCAGAATTGTGGGGAGGGGCTTTCATCTGATTTCATTATACTTAGAATATAGAACGCGTACAAAAGTCTTTACTCAAGATTAATATGGGGTTTACAACACTTATTGGAGTAGTTTAGGTCTGAGTTGGATTTGCGCTAGTGATGAATCATGATTGAAGCGGTGTAGTGCTTTCAGTATGCTATGTTGATGTCTCAAAAACACAAACAATCAACCTGGCAAAAAATAAAACTATGGTGGGTTTTCCGTCCTTTTTATGCCCTGCCAAACCCGCATCGTTTTTGGGCCCCTGAACTCGATCATAACCACAATTGGTGGTTTTACTGGATGAATATGTACTTTGTGCGCCTTAAGTACAATATTCGTCGTATTCATATCTCTAATGAAGACCTAACACGTTTAAAACACCATCTGGAAGCGGGCAGAGCCAATATTTTGACCAGTAATCATTTGAGCTTTCAGGAGCCGAATATTTATTTCTGGATCTTTTTGTATCACAAGCTTCATCGTCCTATCTGGATGGCTGGGGTTGATCCTTATGAAAAACTAAACGGAATTGTGGGCTGGTTTATGGCTAATTGTGGTGCCTTATCCATTGATCGGGGACGATTAGACCGTCCTGCGATTAAACTGGCCGAGGAAACCCCACAAAAAGTGCAGCGTACTTTGTTTATCTTTCCTGAAGGTGAAGCCGACTATAGCCATCGCATGGTGCGCCCCTTTAACGAGGGCTTGGCTCAGTTTGCGTTAAAAGCCTTGGCAAAAGTAGATGAGTACACACCGGTTACCATTTTGCCTCAAGCCGTGGTGTATGCCCCAAAAACAGGCAAGGAATACGACTATGCCTGTGGCTTGGTTGAAGAATATGCGTCGGTTTTAACACGCTTGGGTGTTGCGTTTAAAAAAGAAAAGAAATCCCTCTCAACGGGAGAAGCGATTAATCAATTGAATACTCTAAGAGCTCACCTTTTAGATGCTTCTGTGCAGAAAGTGTTTGATGATGTGAAGGGGTTGTACTCACTTACGTCGCTTGTGTCTCACTCGGATGATTCATCAGACTTGCTGAAACAGCACTACCGCCAACTGAGTTGTGACATCCTCAATGCGATGCTCGCTGAACATGATCCCAAGCAGCTTGAAGGTGAGAACAAAGGTGTGGGCGTTGAATCAGACTTAGCCACGATACTTATGGCAAAAAACCGTTTACGCAGTATTTTAGCCAGTAAAGTGCAGGCCCTACCCAAAAAGACAATGACCTCCATTGATGCCTTGATGGAAGAATTAGAAAAATCCATTAAGACGTTGGGCGATGAGGCATCATTACCCGATTCAAAACAAGCACTGCTTTATGAGCTGGAGCAAACGGTAACTGGGGATGTCCCGATGTCGGGGAAAGTATTATCGTTGGCGCAACGTTTAAGCACGTTGAAAAAACAGTGGCAAAAATACCACGACACCTTTAACACGTTTAATACTGCCGAGGGTTCTACACAAGAACGTTGGCAACGTCAGATTTTAGATTGCCGTACTGCAAAGCTGTTGTTTTTAACCGCTGATGATGTCGGTGTTTCGTTGACGGACTTCTCTGAACGGCAAGCTTTGGTTGAAGCCGATGATACATTAACACGGTTAATGATTTTGATGTTTTCTAAGTTTCGCTATGCCAACCCCAAGGAGACGTTTGTAAAAGTGTTAGAGCCGATTGATGTGCGCGCTTTCGTAGAACGTCATCCTGAACAATCTCGCCGAGAGCATGCCACGGCCTTAACCCAGATGTGCTATGAACAAACCCAGCACGCATTGACTGCGATACTGGGTTCCTCAAATTGAGATAGAGATATAGATAGAGGGGTATTCTAAAGTAGGTGCAGGCTCACTTCATCGCCCACCGACGCGTTTAAGAATTCGCTGGCATTAGCACCAAATTTTGCTACTTCTAAATTACCACCACTGGAACTGACCACGAAGACTTGATCCTCGTTGTCGCCTGACATGTAAGAAGCAAGATGATTGCTAAGCCATTTTTTGCTGTTGACTAAAATTTCAACCTGTTGGTTTGGCTCAAGCCAATTGGCCGGAATGGTTGTCATCAGGTTGCCAAAATGATCAATGTGAACAACTTCGGCAGTGATAAAATTTTTGTCTTTAGTGGGTTTAGACCAATCGAAGGTGTGTATTGAATCTAGCTCAATGGGCTTGCCCACCTTGTGTGTAAATTCCTTGCCCATATATTCAAGCAGCGCACTGGCTAAATGCCCTGCCACGGAGCCATAGATGTCACGCCCATGAAAACTGTGAGTGATCTTGTTGTCTACTTTCATAAAGAGATCATCATTTTCAATGGTAAAGGCTTTTAAGGTATCGCTATCATTGTGAATAATGGGCGTTAACAGCCCATTATCAGGGGCGATAAAATAATGCTTGGTTTCGGTGTTGTAGAGCAAAATGGGAAGAGAATCGGAGTGCCCCATTTTAGGATCCACAATGGCCACAAAAACGGTGAACTTCGGGAAGCTTTTATAGCAGTTGTTTAAGACCCAAGCACCTTGTTTAATGTTGTGTGGCTCAATCGTGTGGGTAATATCGATAATGGGGGGTGAAGGATTTTGTGAGCTGAGCTTATCAGCGGATTGAATGTTTTGAAAAATGCTTCCTTTCACAATACCGGCGTACCCGTCTTGGTCGCCATAATCAGAAATGAGTGCAATCGTTGGAAAAGACATAATAGAGGTTCTCCTGAAAAACAATAAAATAGCCCACTCAAACATTCTGATGACCCGACCGGCAGCGTGTTATTAAACAACGAGCCGTCGGAACATCAGAGTTAGTTAGGGGAAGAAAAAGAGTGTCGTCGTGTGCTTAGATCATCACGTTGGCATGGTGGGGTGCCCGTTGTACGTTTCGGTATAAGAACACAGGCACTTCGCAACGTTCCATAACGGCGGAACTAACACTGCCTAGAAATACTTTGGCAAGGCCCGTACGCCCGTGAGAGCCCATCAGTACTTGATCCATCTTTTGTTTTTTAGCGTAGTTGCAAATGGATTCGGCAGGGTCGCCCATCACATATTCCATATCGGCCACCGTGCAACCACTGGCTTCTAGTGTGGATTTGTATTCAGCCATAATTTTTTTGGCATCTTCCACTTCGTATTCGGCAATCATTGGATCGGTAATAACCGCTAGTAGATGATACTCTGTGTTGGCCTTGTCGAGTGTTTTAATCGCCCAGTTAAGTGTGGCCTTGGAGCAATCGGAACCATCGGTTGGAATTAAGACTTTAGTCATTTAAGTGTCCTCCTTTGGTCCATAGTCAGTAGCTTATAAACTACCAGAGTGTATGCTGAGGCAAGCTGTTTAAACTAGTTTCTTTCTATGGAGTTTGATTAGTACGAAACAGGTTTAGGGTTTAGTTTTTTTATTTTTGGTCGAAGCCTTCGCTTCATGATTATCATACTCCTGATTCGCTCAATTCTTAAAAACCTTATGAAAGAATTAATGGTTGTTATGGCTTTGGTGACCATGTAACAGTTACGAGATAAAATGGCTATTTTAGGCAATTTTGACGAGTGGCTTGTTTTTATTTGAATAAGATGGCTTTGTCGGGCCATAAAGTGGTAGTAGAGATAATTAATAGTCGAAGTGGAGAATTTTGTGGTTTCAATGAACCCGCAATATGGATATTATGCGAATGCTTTGTTGCAAAATGAGCAACAAAAAAAGCGTGGCGAACAAGCACAAACCAGTGCTGAATTAGATCCTGCGCAACAAGCGTTGCAATCGGGTCAAGCCGGTAGTGTTGCTGCTGGAACATTTCAAGACGTTAATCAAGTAGAAGCTTTATCAGAACCTACTGGTGTGGAGGCTTCTGAACAGCAAGGAATGACAGGTGCTGAACTGTTTGGTCGTTTGCAAGTACAACAGCAAAATGATGATGCAACGAGTAGCTCTCAAGAGCAACCAATAGAGCAGTCTGAAGAAGAACGCATTCAAGAAGTAGAAGGTATTGAAGAGGCGTCTGCTAATGATGGTGCTCAGGGTACGACCGGTGTGTCGGGTGCTTCGGCTTCTGGCGGTGGTGGTGCCAATGCAGGTAACATTAAAGAGCGTTTTCAAGCAACGAAAGCGATTGTTGAGTCGCGTGTCCAATTATCACAACGTGCACGTAATCAAAAACTCTATGTGAATTCGGTTCAAATTCTTCAAAAGGCGTTTAAAGCCATTGATGTTCTTAATATGGATATTTTTGACTTAATGCAAAATTCAAAAGGCCAAGGGTTGCCTCCAGAAATTGCTGAAGTGATGGATGGCTTAGGTGAACTTTCAGATAATGTGGTGAATGAGTTTACGAACACGCTAAGTGAAATGGGCGTTGAAGTGTCACCAGATGAAGCCAAAGCATTGCTGGCTAAAGACACTAAAATGGGTGTTCGTGGCGAAGGCGAGAGAAATGATTTTCATCAAGAATTTCACGGCTTTGGTAACGAGGAAATGGGTAATCTTGTTGCCTCGGCTACCGATAAAATTAATCAGCAAATCGAATCCGAAGCCGGTGAGATTGAACAAGGTTTAACACAACAAGAAGGGCAAGAGAATC
>CAYGPY010000194.1:0-5822 GCA_964351765.1 uncultured Vampirovibrionales bacterium | reverse complement strand
GAACCCGCAACCTACGGTTTACAAAACCGTTGCTCTACCATTGAGCTACACCGGCGCATCACCGAAACGTGTCTCTGGATTTTATTAAACAAAAGTATCATTCAAATCCAATGAAATACCATCTTAAAGCTTAAACAACTGTTGTCAATAGAGGTAGCTCACATTGACATAAATTAAAGCTAAATTTCAAATAGTTGGTGTAGAAACATCATTTAGCTTGGCCGTTGTTATGGGTCTTATTTTTCAACGCTTCAAGCTCATTTTTTAAATCTTCAATACGGCTTGAACACTCTTGCGCCAAGCTATAATAGCCGCAACAACTAGGAATCCCCCCAAATGGTGTCTCTGGGAATTCTCGACATAATTGAGGTCGATCTTCATAAATTTGGCACACGTTTTTTCCTTGTAAGTACCGGCACCGATACAGCACTAAATCATCCTTGTTTTGATTCCGATCGGCCACAACCAACAACGCCGATTCAAGCGCTGCTGGCGCGTGCTGCTGAGCGTCCTCTAAAGACGAGTAGGGCACAAACTGATTTAAAAAAGCCCGCGCCGTTGAATCACCCAAGCGAGCTTGATCCAAGGTACTTCCTTCATTCCAAGGGGCATACTGTGCGGCACCACGACAACATTCCCCACTCTGGTCGCATAAACTCGCAGGACTTGACGGATCAGGCCATGTGATATCAATCGCCTCTTTCAGCGTTTTTTTCCAGTCTTGATTTTTCTGGACAACTTCTTGTGAATGCATAAATCAGTCCCTTTCGACCGTCATGACAGACTCTAGTCGAATTCGACCAACAACCTCACCACACGTATTATAACGTTCTAGAGCATTAAAGGCATTAAGGCGTTTATCGCTGAACTCAGATTGATTTAACCACCCCAGCTCGCGCAAAAACTGACAAATAGCGACATTCCGAATATACTCACCGCCATGAGCAACCTTAAAAGCAAGGCCGTACTGTGTGTCCTTATAGGCAATACATATCAGCCCGTCGGCACCCACCTTGGCGACCAAACGGCCTTCACTCACCGCGGTTAATTCACTATCAATACGCCCCTGTCCGCCAAACACATAGGGGTATTCGGCCATTGCACCATAAACCGGTTTTAAGTTTTCATCATTCGCCAAGTGCGCATAACACTGTGCCATTGCCCCTAATGGCATATAAAAAGTAGGCACACCACACCCATCTACCCCAACGGGGATAGACTTTTCAACACCTGTTAATGTTTGCAAGCCCTTCTCAATAGCTTGTTGAAGCGGATGCTCCTGCTCGTGATACGTTTCTTTAGGCCATTGATTTTTATGACACAAGTACAGCATCGCAGCGTGTTTGCCCGAACAATTATTATGAACCGGCTTTGTATTTTTTCGTGCCTCATCACACAACGGCGCATGCACGCCACAAGTCAAATCCGATTCCGTGGCGTTGGCTTTTACCAAAATCTGCTGAGCAAGCCCCACATGGCGCTGACTTCCCACGTGAGATCCACACGCTAAAGCTATTTCTTCTTGGGATAACGTGCCTTGCATATCGACATCATCAGTTAGTAGCATTACCGTCTGAAAAGGCTTGGCTGCTGACCTAAAGAATGTCTGGTACTGGCTTCCTTGAGGCTCCGATTCGGCAAGCACACGCCCAGACCCATCAACAATAGCCCACACGATATGATGACTGTTTTCAATCCAATCGCCATCGCCGCGTGTTTCTATTAATCGATTCACTTTAATCTGGGCTAAACCCGTTGTTGAATTGGGTGTAATAATAATTCTCCCTTGTCTATAGGATAAAATACCTCAAACTCAGCTTATCAGGGTAGATGTCTCGTTCGAAATGGTGATTGAAGGGTATAATATAAAAGTGACACTGCTTGCTATGGAGATGTAGGTTACCGTGTCATCTTCACGCTCGTTTATCGTGGCTGCTTTACACTCAAGAATGGAACTTTTCAAGTCAAAAAGATTCTATATCTAATAGGTGTCTCTATGTCATTGACACTATATTATCTATAATCAGCAATCCTGTTGATGATTAAGTCCAGTATACACAGTCGTTTCAAGTAGTGCGTATAACGCTTAACGCTTTAGAGGTTTTTAAATCGACGATGAGTCTATATAACCATCAACCCAACCCGCCTGATCCTCGGAATCAACAACCTCCTCACAAGGTTCCTTCCGGCTTGGATGCCCATTCATACAAGAAACCGGGCTCAGGTACCATCAAACTCTTCCCCACCTCTATCAGTCTCTCTACAGGAGCCCACATTGTTCCAGCGGGCTTGTTCTTGCTGACTATTTTTATTATGCAGTTTCTGGGCTTTAAAATTCCATTTTTTGAGCCTCTCGATCTTAAGCCTCGTGATATTGAATTTGTTTTAGTGGACAACCCGCCTCAACCACCTCGTGATAAAAACACCAAAAACCGTGCTGAGCATGCAACGCGTTCGGGCGGCGAGAAAACCAGTGAACGTACCGTTGAACCTCAACGTGCTGCGGGTTCACCGAATCAAGCCAAGCCTCAGCCGGCTCGTCCAACTCAAAAACCAAAGCCTAAAGTGGTTCAAAAAGCCACACCAAAACCCACACCCAGAGCAAATCCAAAACCAACGCCTAAAAAACCAACGCGTAAGGCCGCGCCGCAACCTAAAGTGCCTAAGCGTACTAAGGTGGCAAGCAAATCACCAAGCTTACCGCCTCGCCCTGTGGCACCATCCATAAAAACCCCAATGCCAAACAACCCCGGCACCGTTTCACGTGGTCCTATTGCCTCAACATCAGGCCCTGTTAGTACGAGTCGTGGCAGTGGCAATCCCGGTCCATCACAAGTCCCTGGCTTTGTCTCCAGACCCAGCCCTAGTTCTACTGGTAGCCGTGGCAGTAGCGGTGGTCAACGTGGCAGTGGCGGTTCTGGCCGCTTCAACCAAAGTGGATCGCCCGGTGGCGGCGGTGGCCGCCCCGGTATTGATGCCTTACCTGAACCTGATTTTGGACCTTATATGGCTGAACTAAAACGTCGTATTAAACGTAACTGGCATCCGCCTCACGAGGACCGCAGTAAAACGGTTGTCGCTATTTTCACGATTTCAAAAAACGGACGCCTACTCAATGTGCGTATTATTCGTGGTTCAAACAGCAAGGTTGCTGATGATGCTGCCATTGCTGCTGTAAGAGCTTCAGCTCCGTTTAGACCTCTGCCTGCCAACTACAGAGACAGCACTGTGGATATTGAATTTACCTTTGACTACGATGTCTCCTCCTCAGTGCGTTAATCGCGTTTAGGCTTAAGCCACGCTATTAAAAAAACGCAAAAAAAAGCCAGCGGGGACGCTGGCTTTATTAGACATTTGTTTGTCACAATAGGGATTGGGAGTGGGAGTTGGCTTTGTTACTTAAATAAAAACCATCTCGCGCTATCAATTGATCATAAATCGTATATCTTTAACATATCGTTACGATTTCAATATGATACACTCACAGACCTTGTTTTTACTGACTACACGTCATTTAGGCAAAAAAATACCAACCAAGTAAATTTGGCTGGCAGACTTTTGTCACAATAGGGATGGGAGTGGAAGTTAACTAAATAAAAACAATCATTAATAAACTATTGATCGTTTTCCCGTCCATATTACAAATTTGTTACAGCTAAACTCGAACTCAGATCAGGATTAAAAAGCGCTAAAGGCTAACAGGTACAACGTCATAGACACCATCAAGTGTCTTCATCGCCGATAAAACCGTCTCACTTGGCATGCTGTCTAAATTAAACACCATCAACGATTCACCACCAGCTTCCAAGCCCTTTCGCGCCACCTGAAGCGCACTAATGTTCACGTTCTCTTCAGCCAACAAGGTAGAGATCTTAGCAATCATACCGGGTTGATCGTGGTGAGGCGCTAACAAGACAGCAGGTGTTGCTTGTAAATTCATGGCATATTCGTTAATCGATACGATTCTAAAAATCTTATCTGAGAGCAACGTTCCAGCCACAGTAAATGCGCCCTTCGCCGTTACCACATTCACTTGCAGCAGATTGGTAAAACTGTTGGACACCCTTGTGGTGGATTCCTTCACCTCAATACCCAAGCCTTCAGCAATACCCATCGCGTTCACATAATTCACGCCTTCACGGCTACCGGAGAACATACCTTTTAGCACCGCAAGTGTTAGTGGTTCAATTCGCTCATCATGCAATTCGCCCTTGGCAAGCACTTCCACAGATTGTACTGCACCGGTAAACAACTGGCGCACCAGTGTGCCCAACACTTCAGCCATCGGCATCACATGACGCACCGGGTCCAAGACCTCTTTACGTAACAACGGCATATTCACCGCGTTATCAGCCGCACCAGTTTTAAAAAATTGATTGATTTGATTGGCCACATCGAGCGCCACATTAACTTGTGCCTCTTCGGTGCTTGCACCCAAATGGGGGGTGGTAACAACCTTATCACCCAATAGCAGTAGCGGATGATCCGCTGGCGGTGGCTCGGTACTAAACACATCCACAGCAGCCCCAGCAACATGACCTGAAGCAATGGCCTCAGCCAAATCCACTTCATTAACAATGCCACCTCGAGCGCAGTTGATAATGCGCACACTGGCTTTGCATTTTGCCAACGTCTCTTTGTTCAATAAGTTGGTTGTTTCTGGTGTTTTGGGTGCATGAACCGTAATAAAATCGGCCTCTTGCCAAATCGTTTCTAAATCAACCAACTTCACACCTAAGTCATCGGCCATCTCTTGGCTTAAAAACGGATCAAAGACCATCACCGTCATCCCTAGGGCTAAAGCAGCACGGGCCACACGACCACCAATACGACCTAGGCCAATCACACCCAATGTTTTAGCAAACACTTCAACACCAACCAGCTCACTACGTTTCCACTCGCCCGCCTTAAGGGTTTTATCACCTTGCGGGATATGACGCGCTAAAGCCATCAACAGGCCAATGGTGTGCTCTGAAGCAGCCACGGTGTTGCCATCCGGTGAGTTAATTACAATAACGCCTGAGGCAGTTGAGGCTTTCAGATCAATGTTATCGGTACCCACACCGGCTCGGCCAATAATTTTAAGTTCTTTAGCTGAATCAAGAATCTCTTGGGTGACTTGTGAAGCGCTTCGCACCATCAATGCGTTCATATCTTTGATGGCTTCTTTTAACTCATCGGCCGATAATTTTTTCTTATAAATCACCTCGCAGTGTTTTTCAAGAATCGTCACTGCTTTTTCATTAATGTTATCCGTCACAAGAACGCGTGGTTTGGATGAAGTGGTCATAATAAATCTCTCAATCTATGTCCTTAAAAATCAGTACATACTATCACTGGCATCAGCCAAAGATGTTTAGTGGCGCAGTTTTTTGAGCGTAACGCGCAGAGCCGACAAGGTCATCAACACATCGCGTTCACTCATATAGCCCAAATGCCCAATACGGAAAATTTTGCCCTTAAGATCTTTTTGACCGTTCGCCACAACGATACCAAAATCGTTTTTAAGCCCCGCACGAATGTCATCCACCGACACGCCTTCTGGCGGATACACAGACGTGACAGCTCGACTGGCGTAAGTATCATCGGCCACAACAAGCTTCAGGCCTAATTCTTGCACACCATTACGAACCATTTGTTGCATGGTGTGATGACGCTGTGTGAGTGCCGTCATACCTTCGGCTTCCATCATCTTCAAAGACTCCTGCAAGGCTAAAATCAGATGGGTGGCTGGTGTCCACGGCGTACTTGATGCATCTTGGGCTTTTTTGGTTTTAGCAAAGTGGAAATAAAACCCAGGGTGCTTGCAGCTGGCGTGGGCC
>CAYGPY010000193.1:0-5862 GCA_964351765.1 uncultured Vampirovibrionales bacterium | reverse complement strand
GTTGTCGTTTTCCATTTTCTGAAAAATACTGATGTCCATACGATCAAAAATAAATTGAATTTGCACGTTTGCTGGGACGGTCTTGGCTTTTTCAGAGAGCTTGCGACGAAACTGATCGCGAACAAACGGCGCAAACCGATGCGGTGGAATAGGTGTCTTTTTAATGGGCATCGTCCAAAACCGATTGGGTACTTTTTTAGGATGCGTTTTAATACTCGCCACATCGTGCCGTAAGGTGTGCGTTTTCAGCTCATCAATGGGCCACATCCACAGTTGCGAATACAGGTTATCAATAGCCACAGTGTTGGTATCAGGGCTGTCTTTTTTAGTGATGCCGTCTTTGGAGGCTTTCCAGACCGGAGCCATTGATGCCTTCATGTTTTCAAAGGTAATGGCTTGTGTGCGGGTATTTTCAGCCGTGATGGGGTAGTCCAAAATCAATGAAGGTTCAAAACGACAACTGACCTGCGCCGGAATCACACACTCTTCTAGGGTGGGATGCAGATGCGTTTTTACGATCTTGTTTTGCAAGTCGTGCAGTGGGTTATGTAGGTTGGGTGCGGGTTCTTGATAGTTTATAGTTTGCGTTGTGGCCGGCACCTGATGATCGAAATGAACCACGGTCTGATTTAAGGCAAGCGGAATGTCATGCTGGTCCACTTTTTTTAGAACCAACGAAAGCGCGCTTTTAAGCTCTTTTTTTAGCTTGTCTGAGAGCTTATCCCCGCTTCCTGACATATGATCTCCAATGCTTTGGTAATACGTTTAAGGGGTTCTTGCACATCCATAAAGCTACCGGCTTCAAACAGCACGTTGTACACCGCACCGCCACCGGACTCCTCACCCTCGCTATTGCTTTTTGCCTTGTCAGATAAAAACAAACGGATGGGGCTGCCCGAAGGGTTGGTTTGCAGCAGTACTTCATCCTCATTAATGGTTTCAGTGGTGCCCACGCTACCCAAAGGTGATGACTTGGTTTCAGTGAGTCGATGCAAGGGCGGGCACTTACCTGTATAGTCCATGAGTTGCTCGTCTTCAACAATCAGGCATTTAAATTTGCCGTCAGTGCTTTTAACCAACGTTTCTAAAATAACTTCTTGCTTGATGTAATTACTCAACACTTGCCCGTACAACACTTGCTGGATTTTGGTAGGTTGAATGGGCTCGGTATATCGAAACTCAACGGGTAAGCCTCGGCCATCGGTCACCATTAAGCCCCCCACATAAATGTTGGGGATCGGAGAGCTAATAACCATATAGCCCAGCTTTAAACCTTTTGGATCGGTGGTGGTCGCCATGACGTTGATATACCCTAGTTCGAATAATCGTTGTGACTGTTTTAAATCAAAATGTGTTTTAAGAAGAGAATTACTGGCTTAGTTTGTTGCGCAAACGAACAATCGCTTGGGCATGCAGTTGGCATACGCGTGATTCAGAGACACTGATGACATCGCCAATTTCTTTGAGCGTCATGTTTTCGTGATAGTACAGTGCGATCAGTAATTTTTCACGCTCAGGTAATGACGCAATGGCGGTTGCCAATCGGTCACGTAATTCAATGGCTTCAAAATCACCTTGGGGATCGGTGGCTTCATGATCGACCACAGTATCCAATAGCGTCATTTTGGTATCGGCATCCCGCCCATAACTATCATCAAGGGATAAAACAAGGTTGTTGGATTCAGCCAGAATAACTTGGAGTTTTGCTTTGGATACACCGAGCTCTTCAGCCAGTTCTTCATCATTGGGTGGACGGCCAAATTTTTCTTCTAAGCGGTGCATCGCTTCACTAAGATTTCGGCTACGCTTACGCACACCACGAGGCACCCAATCCTGAAAACGGAGTTGATCGATTATCGAGCCACGTACACGGGTTACGGCATAAGTTTCAAACTTAAGGCCACGGCTTGGGTCAAAGCGTTCAACGGCTTCCATTAAGCCAAGAGTACCGTAGCTCACCAAATCTTCTTGAGAGATACTCATAGGAAGGGTGATCGGTAGACGACTTACTACATAGCGAACCAGATGTAAATAACGCACAATGATTTTTTCCCGTAACTGAGCGTTTTCGGGATCTTTTTTGTACGTTACCCAAAGGGCCATCAACTCTTCGTGGGTGGCTTCCTTTTTGCGGAGTTTCTCTGGATCCGTCTTAATAATCTTTTTTAGAGGTTTCTTGGCCTCTGCCATAGGGCTAATACCTTATCCTGCACGACTTGTACTTGAAAGAAAAGACGACTCTGATACGGCCTTAGTGACAGGGCACGAATCCCGATTACCAGAATACGAATGTCGATCTTATATACTTCATTATAGAAGTACCCCCATGAAGATCACTCCCTTTGTAAGGTGGAGTTTTCTAAAGATCATCCATATGGATGAGAAAAACAGTGAATAAGAGACTCTCTTACTTGTCAAACACTTGAAAATTGACTAACACAAGATACGCTTTAGGCGATTTAGTACCAGTAATGTTAATAGATATGACTTTTGGTAGAGCCAAACTAATATCGGTGTTACAATCCTAACAGATTAAATATTGATGTTCGACGGTTTCTCATTGTTATATGGCCTTTGTTATTAGATACTGATAACTAAGATGATTAGGATCAGTACTCACCAGATACGACCTACCATTAATCGGGAAAATTAGGGATTTTGCACGTCATACCATCCATTCAAGCGGGTTCTTTAGCGAACGGCAAGCACGTTCAAGATGCTACTAGTGTGCCAACAAATAAGTTGCTATTGCCTCTGTTTCAGGGGAGCGCATCGGGTGATCATTTTATCCCGTCCGAACGGCTGGCATCCATTCAAGATACATTGACTCAAATTGAATCTTTAACCGATTATGATGTGTCGATGCAAGAGAGTTATGAAATACTTTCTGAGCGTGGATTGGGTTTCTTTAAGAAATTATTAAACGACGGTGCTGACGATGCACTGAGTCAGTATCAGGGTGAGCATAAATTAGGCATTTTAGAAGAAACGGCCGATGTGTTGTTTGAGTACTATGCACTGCAAGCCATTAAAATGGATATTGTGAGCGAAGGCGGTATGGACCGGTTTAACCAAGTATTGGCTGATATAGAAACCAATGATGATGACTATACCCCACCGTTTTCGATTGCGTGGCAAGCGATGGTTGAAACCATTAAAGAGAAAACGTCTGATGAGCAGATTGAAAAATTTATGGCTATTTCGGGTATTCGGTCTGAAAAACGTGCTTTAAACTTATTGGGCTTAATTGCCTTTAAGTTTTCGATTTTAGAAGAGGACGAACATATCTTGGCTAAAACACGTCAGCGTGTTTATTCTGAAGCGGTTGAATTGGGTGAGCATCAAGGCCGTTATGGCAGTCGTTCACCGATGCTCGAAATTGTGACCGCTGTGTTTAGTCGGTTCACACAGTTGCCATCACAATGGCTGGGTAAGTACTTACAGCGTCGCGCAGAAAAATCTCTTGATATTCCGGTGTCGCATGATGACTTTTTACGCTACATGTTTATCAAGCTATTGGCGCGTCAAGAAACTCACTACGAGCATCAAGACACAACCTATGATGAACGTAAGCGTTTGTATAAACCAATGGAAGCCTTGTTAGAGGCATCTATTTTGCACCATGCTGAAGAGCGTGATACCCAGAAGCCGGTGAGTCGCTTTAAGGGAGTATAAAGCGTAGATCTAATAACGCGGTATAGGTGGGGATAATGTACAGCGTTCTTTCAACAGGCGTGGTTTCAATGGCTCGCTTTACAGCGGTTTTTAGTTCATCAATAACCGTAATGTTTTCATCCCATACGCCTGCGTACTTTAAACGCGTGGCCATATCATAGGCACGGGTACCGCTCACCGTTATTTTTTTATCGGCGGGGATACGTTCAAATTCAGCATCCCAAATCCAGCTGACATCGCGCCCATCGGCATAATTATCATTGAGTGCAATCAACAACTCACCGTTGGGATCACCGGCAACCAACTTCAATACTTCGCTCGCGCCCACGGGGTTTTTAATCAACAAAATTTTGACGCGTTTACCGTCAACCACTTTTTCTTCAGCACGTCCAAACACCCCTTTGTAAGTATTTATGGCGTCTTGAATCTCGGCAGGTGCCATGGCCTGTGAGGGTGTTGTGTTGGTTTCTAAAATACTGTCATAACAAGCCAGTGCCGATAAGGCGTTGTAGACGTTAAATAAGCCCGGTAGAGGAATGCTGAGATCCGTTAGGGTATGAGCCTTGCTCATCAAGTGGCATACACTGTTGTCGGGCGAGACATGGATCGATTCAAGTTGAACGTGTGGGGTTGGGCGTTCAAAACCACATCCCTTGCAATAATAATGCCCCAAGTGACCATAAATCACCAAATGATAAGCCAGCTCCATTTGACAAGCTGGGCACGGTGCCACTTCGGCATTGAACGGCACGGGGTTCTCAAAGTTGGCCTCGTGTTCATAGGTAACGGTGTTCACGCCAAAAAAGCGAAGGTTCGGATGATCCAACGGAATACCGAGTCTGTGAGCAATGCTTGTAACCAGAGGATCATCGGCGTTTAAAATCAGTAATCCGCCTGTTTCTAAAACCACCGTTTTCTGAATGCCTTCGGTAATCAGGCGCGCCGTTGTGTCAAGTTCACCGTAACGATCGAGTTGATCGCGAAATAAGTTGGTCACCATCACAGTATTAATCGAAGCTTCGTTGGCAAGCCCTTTTAAGGAGGCTTCATCCACCTCTAACACGGCTGATTGCGCAGGGAGTGTTCCTAAGGCATTGGTCTGGCGAAGCAGAGCGGCGGTAATACCGGGCACCATGTTGGCACCAAGCTGATTATGCACCACGGGCGTACCGGCGCTACTGAGTATGTGGGCCAATAATCCGCAGGTGGTGGTTTTACCATTGGTACCAGTTACGGCGATGGTTTGCCCCGTGAGTTGATTGCATAGATTCTGCAATAGATTGGGGTCGAGCTTGCGCGCCACTTTACCCGGCAAGCTGGTACCCGCGCCCAAGCGAAGTGTCGCCACCATGCGGGCGGTGAGTTTGCCACTGGCAATCGCAAGTTGAGTTATGAAAGAGGCTGTCATACTAGGCTATTGTAGCGTATTTATAGCAACAACAGTGCGTTCATCGTGATGCAGTATGGCAATAGGTATGTAACGCCTTAGTCATAAAACTTGGCAGAAAACAAGCTGATAGATACAATAGTTTATATAAGTTAGTTAATTTAATTTATATAGTTTTTGATTCTAGGTATTGTTTGTAGGGTATTATTTTGTTTCTTAGGGAAAGGATGTGTGGATGCCAAATGCGTCGCCAGATACAACGTTACTTTTATTGGGTATTGTTTTAGTGGGGTTAATCACTCGGTATACGTCGATGTATCGTGCTTACTATCGTGAGGCTTATTCTGAAGCTCGGGTGAGTAATGATGCCATTCGGCTTTATAGTCATCGGTAAGAAGTAACTAAGTTCGATTTATTTTTTTTTGTGTGTTCTAGGTATTAAGGAGATGTGTCTATGAAACGTTTGAGTATGGCAGCCAGTCAGGCTATTGGTTTGTTCTTTAAAAAAGAGTCTACGTCGATTGAGGAAATGCTTTCTGTTGGCTTGCCCGCTAACGATCGGGTTTTATTCTCTTAGATGGAAAATAATTTAGTGTTCAATAAAAAAGTTGACCGAAATTTTCGGTCAACTTTTTTTGATTTTAATGTAATATGCGTTTTGCTTAGGCTGGCGCAGCGGTTTTGGCTAAGGCCGTGAAGGTCACGCGTTCTTTTTCCATACGAGCAAGCGCTTCTTTTAAACGATGTTCGGGCTGAGTGAGGGCCACACGGAAGAAGCCTTCGCCTTCAGAACCATACCC
>CAYGPY010000192.1:0-5907 GCA_964351765.1 uncultured Vampirovibrionales bacterium | reverse complement strand
CCTTAAAAGAGTGGCAAAAAAAGTGAAAAGCACGCAAAAAAAAAAGGGCTGAAAATCAGCCCTTCGCCTTAATTCTTGGCTTTTTGAGGGGATTGCCAAGATTACCAGAAATCTAAAAATAATTTTGAATGAGTGTCTTAAATGAAGTTTGAACCAACTAAGCTTTAATGTCTAAAGCAAAAAATTCATCAGGCTCTAACCACATTTGTAAGCTCTCGTCTAAAAGGATGTCGAGCTTTCTAGAATGAGGGGAGAATCGACCAGCAAACTGAGGGGAAGTTTGTGGGTTGAGGAGTGAGGAAGGGGTTTGCCGATCGATTCGTAATGAGGGGGAAATATGTTTAATTGGGGTATTAAATGCGTTATTTACGAGTGGGGCTGTCATAGCGGGGTCTTCTTTTCAGATGAGTCACTCAGTAACAGTTATTCAGAAGTCATATCAATCAATGTCTTTGTTTCTTGATGAGATGAGTTTTAAATGGACGGTTTACCTGAGGTCATCCAGTTGGTTATTAATGTGTGAATCAAATTTGTGTATTACTTACACTTACCTTGTGTATTATAAACACTATCTAGTCATAGTCAACCTTTATAACTCATAAAACGCTCGTATTTTTATAACTGTTTTTATTATAAAAGCTCAGACAGTTGATATCAGAGTGCTAAATTTAATGTTAAGAAAGACTAAAGGCTTTTGGGCATTTGCACAAAGCATATACGCATTCAATAAACCATCCAGTAAAATCAGGCATAAATAGGTATTTATTGTTATCAATGTGGTTATATCGCTAAAATGTATAACCACAAAAAAATAAGTCCAAAACCAAACCTGCATTTAGGGTTGGATTGAACTTATTTTAAAGGTTATTTATAAGATTACGTTAAAGCCTAGAACTACAATCCTGAGAAGTCAGGACCGGCACCTTGCTCAGCAGCACGCACTAATAGATTTTGTTCAGGGCAAATAATTTCACACGTGCGGCACTGAATACAGTTCTCTAACGACATACCGTGCTTCTTTAAATCTTCGGCAATATCATCAACACGGTGCACTTCAGCCGTACAATCAGATACACAAGGTACCTCGTTACCAATGGCTTGGTACTTAGAAATGCATTTTACACACGTATCGGCTTCAAACTCGTCAATGTGCATGTTCTCTTCATGGTATTTCGGATCGGAGTAGAACACCGCATCAGGACGCGAGATCAACAGGCTGTCATCAAATGGGGGTGGATTAATCGTGCGCTTAGGTTTAAAGTCCGGCACAATGTGGGTGTGGTCTTTTTTGTAGCTAATCGCACCAATATCTTTGGTACCATCCATCAAGCTTTTTAAGCGCAACGCATCACTGATACATTGAACGGGGTTGTTGGTTAAGCCAACATTCATCAAGCCAAACATCGCACCAGCGCCATCAATGCCATCCACCACCGTTGGCAGATAGTCATTAAGCAGGCGAGGGTTTTCTTGCCACGCATGACGGAAGTAGCGACCCGTTTTAAGTTCTTTACCCACAAAGGAGTTCATGAGGTTGGTTTGATAAGCCGACAAGGCTTTCGCACTAAAGTCATCGCTCTTGATACAATCGTGAATCACTTCAGCGGCAATGTAACCACTTTCCATGGCTTTATCAATACCTGATAGACCGCTGATGTCAAGAACACCAAGGGCATCACCCAGTACAACAGCGCCATCGACTTGGAATTTTTCTGGCAGGCTATAGTAGCCACCCTCAGGCAACACAGCCGCACCATACTTGTGCAACTTACCACCTTTTAGCATTTTTTGAAGCATCGGATGCTTTTTGTAATCCTGCAGTGCTTGCTGTGGATTCAGGTTTGGATTTGGGCTATCGAGTGAAGCAATAAAACCAATACTCAAGCGGTTGTTTTTCATCCCGTAGATAAAACCACCACCAAAGCTACCGTCAAACAACGGAAAGCCCATGGTGTGCCAAACTTTACCAGCATAATTATTGGCTTCGCCTTCAGGGAGTTCCCATACTTCTTTAACACCAACAGACCATATCTGTGGGTTTTTGCGAAGGTTAAATTTCTCAAAGATCTGACGCGAAACAAAGCCCTTATCACCAAAGGACGTTACCTTAGCGTATAGGTTATCTTCATCAGGATTACCCGTGGCCTTTTCTACAATCTGAACACCGGCGACTTTATCACCATCCCATACCACTTGGTGTGCAGCAAAACCAGGGAATAATTCACCCATAATGGTTTCAGAGCCCGCAATTTTATCTTCGAGTTTTTTAACCAACCAGCCCACAACGTGGCTTAGGGTCAGAACGAAATAGCCTTCTTTTTTCATGCCGTCAGGCACGAGTGGCGCAGGCACGTTCCAAGCATTTTTGTTGCCAAGCACGGTAAATTCACTGTGCTTACAGATGGCTTCAATCGGAAAGTCCGCCCATTCGCCTTCTTCGTTAGCATCACCAATACCAGGGAACACTTTCTTTAACACGCGTGGGTTGCTTACCGCACCACTCACGATGTTAGCGCCAAAGTCACGTGATTTTTCAATCAATGCAAAGGTAAAACTGGTGTTGTCTTCTTTAGCTTTGTCCACCAAGTGGTGCAACAAAATAAGGTTGGATGGGCTCGCGCCGACCAGTAATAGGTCAAACTCCATGCGATCGTCAGACATCGGGTTGAATTCTCCTGATAATTAAAAATCCATCATAAGGGGTACTAGCATTAAGCTTATGTCAGCTAAATAAGCGAAATCTCTCTATTATACCAGCTATCTTAATTGCCTGTCTCATTTAAGCACAGACACCCCTAATAGCATTGAAGTCATTATGTCATAAACATATCTGATTCGTATATGAGAAAAGCCTTCCTGCGAAATCTCATTAAGAGGCGTCACAGAAAGGCTTAAGACCATTAAATTTATTCGAAACGAGCGGTTACTTAGCAGAAGCCTAGTAAACTTCAACCAACCAACGGTGCTCTTCTTTCATTTGCGCTAGAAAATCATCCCAATTAATGCCTTGGCTTTCGGCGGCATTTTGCATGCCTTCCATCACACCGGGTTCCATTCCGCGCAGTCCACACATAAAGAAGTAGGTTTTCTTGTCTTTAAGCATGTTGAACATTTCTTCGGCATTTTCTTGAATCTGGTGCTGAACGTACATCCGACCACCATCTTTATTTTTCATCTCACGACTCACGGCCATGGTCAGCTTAAAGTCGTCGCCATGTTTTTCAAGAAGCGGATTAAGTTCATCATCATACAGGTAATCATTTTGCGTTTGGCAACCAAACACCATCCAGTACTTACCCTTGCCTTCAGGCCATTTTTCAAAGCGACGTTTTAAGAACGCTCTAAATGGGGCGATACCTGTTCCGGTTGCCACCATAATCACATTGGCATCGGGATCATTTGGCAACACAAAGTGCTTACCCACGGGGCCCGTAATCATAACCTTATCGCCTATCTCGGCGTCGCACAAAAAGCTACTGCACACGCCCGGAGGAAACCCATCACTGAGCGCACGTTTAACGCACACGGTTACCGTGTCGCCATTGCCATCATCGCCATAACCTGGGGATGCAATCGAGTACAAACGTAATTTATGAGGCTTGCCGTTCGCGTCTTCACCCGGAGGAAGAACACCAACACTCTGGCCGTCCCAGTACTTCAACTCACTGTCTTTAATGTCTAAAACAATGTGGCACACTTGGTGCGCGGAGCCTTCTTTACACAGATTGTGTTTTTTAAGCACGGTGGCTTCGTAAGGACTCTTCACTTTATATATATTGGACGGGAGTTCCATTGCAATATCAGTACTCATAGGTTTCAAACGGCCTTTCAAAAAAACAATGATCCAAAACGCAGTTCTCCAACACACGTCTTGAATGTCTATCATAGCAGGATTTACAGGATTAGGACAGGGTTTCACTCGATCGAACCCTCTAGATAATCCACAGTCTTTAAGAAAAGGATCTAGAAACCTCATCCAAGTTATGGAGTTCCTGTCGTTGACTGTAGCAAGGGCAACTCAAACAAGTATAATAAATAGACTCACCCGCTTTTTTAGTTGTCTTGTTTAGTTTGATTGGCCTCTTTTGTGTCAAAGAGTGACCAAGAAGGAATGTTTCCCGTGTCCAAACGCACCCTGTCTGCTCCTTATCGTTATGCATTGATTTTAAGTTTCGCCCTGTTCCTCACCTTAATGGGTGGTTGTGGCAAAAACAGTAGCAACCGACTGCCTGATGACATTGCCGTGCCCCCCAGCATCCCTGTGTTAAAACCAGACACCACCAAGCAAGATCAACTGGCAATGTGCACCACTTTTTTCGAAAAAGACGATGCGCTGTTATCCATTCGAGACATGCGCCTGAAGGCCCAAGCTGTCTATAATGCCTATCTTTCAAAACCTGTCTTATCGAATACTCAGATGGAAAATCCGTCTATGGATACGGGCATAAATACGGGTGTCGATTCCTCAGCCTCAGATGACACCACGCTAAAAGAAGATGCTCCCATCGCTCCAGCAGCGCCTGCCTTTAACGCATCGGGCTCGGTTCAAGCTGATTTATTTAATCAGTGGTACAGCAAACTTAAGCAGGTACGTCAACACCTCTCACCTTCTGAGATATCGCCCGTGTTGGATACCGCATTTTATGGCAACGAGTTTGTTGGTGTTGAAGGCACTACCGAACTCAATCGGTATCACCTGTTGTACTTATACAGTGTGCTGAGTGCACAACAGGTTAAGGCCGATGACCTCACCAACAAAGAGATGGAAGAACTGACTGAATTAGAAATTCTTGAAGAAGGCATACCCCAACCTGAGCTCAATGCGTTGGTTGACATCAAAGAGGGCGAGCACATCTCACCCGATCCGCTACTGACCTTTAGCGCCATTGAAGGTAATGAAGACATCCCAAAAAACATGAAGAAATATATGGTCATTGCCTATCGCGATGGCGTGCTTCAACAGTTGTTTCATCTCAATGACGAGGCACTGTCCAATGGTGATGGCCTTCAAGGCGAGTTACCCCTCACGCAAGCGCAAGCCCTTTTCTTTTTAGATAAGGCCATTAAACAGAGTGACCACTAGCGCTTTTACGGGTGTGATTCTCTCGAATTGATTTAGAGCTGTTGGTGGGTACTTGTGCCGAGCGTGCCTCATTGATAAGATAGGGGCACTTCATTGTATTAAGCAAGTAAAGGATTCCCACTGATGACGGACGAAACGAAAGCCCCTACCAAGGTGGCGACCACCACCGAAGCCAAAGAAGCCCCTGCTAAAGCAGCTACCGCCACGGCCGAAAAACCCACCGCACCGGCAGCAGCACCCGCCAAGCCCGAAGCGCCTGCGGAACCGCCCTTTAACGTGGACATTTTTGAAAGCTGTACCGCACGCACCACCCGCAAAACGTGGAATATTTTTCTTCGCTACAAAGAAAACAACTTTGAGCAGTTCCGTAACAAGCCGTTGCGTGCCAAGCTCGAAACCCTCTCCCCAGAGGGTGCCGAAGCCATTGAAGCGGGCCTAAGAGAAGCCGGCGTGAGCGAATTATCGCGCGAAGGCAACGTGCTCAACTTCACCGCCACCTTCGAACAAATCCAAACCGTCATCAAACACGCCGAAAGTGATCTGTTGGATGTGGTAGAGATTTAAGTTTTAAAAATTCAATACATTTAAAAAAGCCAACTAGCCCTCTAACGGCAAGTTGGCTTTTTTGTATTACCCCCACGCAATGGATTCCCGCCTGCGCGGGAATGACAAAGCATAATAACCTCGTCAACCTAAGCAAAGTAGAGGGATCTCCTGCGAGGAAACCTGCCCTTCCAGAACCCGTCATTCCCGCGTAGGCGGGAATCCATTGCGTGGGGGAGCGGTCGTACGTACCGACATCAACCACATCCAAGGGATCATCG
>CAYGPY010000191.1:0-5991 GCA_964351765.1 uncultured Vampirovibrionales bacterium | reverse complement strand
GACTCGACCTTTTTCTTTGTTCCGTTTGATCATGATCTAGCGGTCCTCACTTATTTTCCAAACGATTCTGTAAAAATTCTAATTTCACCTTCACTCACGCGTGCCACTTCAGGATGAAGTGGACGGTCCGCTTGTGATTTGTGATAGTAAATACGATCAGGGCGACGGGCAATGTGCTCGCCGATGCGAAGCTGAAGGGCTTCAATTTTCATCGCTCTGATTTCAGCGTTCTCATTGCCATTGGCGCCCGCGTGGGCAATCCCGCGCAATTCACCCCAGATGACAATGTCACCGGTGGCTGAAATTTCGCTACCCGTGTGAACATCACCTAGAACAACCAAGTTTCCCTCACACGCAACGGACTGACCTGAGCGCATGGTTTGCTTGACCACCTTGGTCGGTAACTGACTGGTGAGGTCATCAGGCATATTTTCTTTAAGTGGCTCTGTGATTTCAATCTGACTCAAGAGTTCTGTTTCAGGCTCATCCACATCCACGTCGGCGTCCGAGCTGTCGGTAACCGAAGACACCGCCTCTTGATTCTCTTGTTGAAGAAGCGCCATCACGTCTTCAACCGAAATGCTATTTTGAGGAAGTGTCGCTGTCGATTTTGGCTTGCGTGTGACAGCTTTTTCTGTGGTTAAAAGGATATCGGCTGTGGCTTTAGCGGCCTCATTTAAAATAGGATCGTCGTCAGCGGGGCTGAATTTAGGAATGTCCACTAGCTTTGCATCAAGCAGATCGGACAATGATCCCGGTGTGCTGGTTTGTTGCGTAATAAACTGACTGGCCATTGCCACAAGCGGTTCGGGTTTTTCTTTTACAAAGAACCCTTCATCAAGGGCGGCTTGTTGGGTTTGAGGTACGGATGAGTATACCGTACCCAAACGCGCTTCTTTTTCCTTCATCATCCCAGCCATCTTGATCAACACGCGTCGTGTTAGCAGCACATCGCCGGCATTCAAATCAACGATGCTACTGGCCACTTGAGGCGTCATCGATAAAAATTCATCAAGAACTTGTAAGGCAGTTGCCGAGTTGCCGGCCACACCCACATCGGCCAAAATGGCGGGGCGAGGTTGGGCTTGCGTGGTTTGCACTGCATTAACAGGGGTCGTGTATTGATAGCTCACGATAGTTCTATTTCCTTATCTGCATACTGCAGTAGCAACGTGCTTTAACATGGGGTTTGTAATATAGAAAACAACATGTAAACGCACCACAGCAGTGATACTAAAACTCTATCTCTCTAAATGAATATATAGTGATGAAATAACTTGGGAAACAATTGACGTCATTATAATACTCAACATACAAATGAATCAATGTACCTTTGAGTATCGTATCAAGAGACAGGATATAAGGCCACTTGTGTAACGCTTTTTGAAGGTAAATTTTCGTGAAAGCACGTCGATGACCGGCTTAAACCCGATCGCTTTTTTGCTGCCGATTCCCCTGAAAGCCATGCCCTGATCCACTTTCGGGCATGTGTTTAGTGGATTTCTGTTTCAATTTCATCTAAGGCATCGAAAATGTTTTGTGCGGCATTTTCATAAATGGTGTTGTGCCCAGCATGAGGAATATTAATCCATGTTTTTTGCGTCACGGTTGCCGCGTCAAATAGGGTTTTACCCATGGTGTGCGGCACTGTGTCATCGGCTGACCCGTGGGCAATAATCAGAGGCGAGCTGATGGCTTGTATCTTTGATAGGGAGTCAAAGGGTTGGGTGATAATCCACTGCAGAGGAATGTTGGGATAGATGACCTTGGCCATTTCTGGGATGGAGGTGAAGGGGGCGAGTAGCACAACGGCTTTAAATTTGCGGTGTTGGGCCACGTGAACGGTGACCGCGCACCCGAGGGATTCGCCCATCGCAATTTGGTTTTTTATAGGGACGTGATGCGTGTTTTTTAAATAATCACTGGCCGCGTTTAAATCCTCATAGAGTCCTGATTCAGAGGGTGTCCCTTCACTGAGCCCGTAGCCTTGGTAGTCATACATCAACACGCCATAGCCGTTGTCGATGAGTGAGCCCATAATGTGCACACGTGTGCCAATATGACCTGCGTTACCGTGAGATAAAACAATGGTAGGCATACCCTCTTGGGCAGGGCTGTAGGCTGCATTAAGGGAAACCCCAGAGGTACTTTTAAACGTAAGGTTTTGAATGTTCTCGCCTAAAACCGTGGTGATTTTTAGCCACGGATTTTGCGTGTCGGCCTTATCGGGCTTATAAAGGTTACTGTTTTCAAATGTGATGATGCGGTAGCCCAACAAAAAAACCGCAGCAAAACAGATTACGAAAATAGTGCCTTGTACAACCGGGTTTGAAAAAAATGAGTTGCGTTGATTGTTTTTCAAAGGCGAACCTACGGGTACATGCCTCGTAATTTTTTGGCTTCAGCCACGCGGCCAACACCAATAATCATCGCCGCTGTTCGGGCATCCACGCCACGTAATTTACTGGTTTCGTAGACTTCTTCAAAGGCCATGCCCATGAGGTAATCTAGTTTTTCAACCACCTGAGACTCACTCCAGAATAAGTGCTGGATGTCTTGTACCCATTCAAAGTAAGACACCACAACACCACCGGCGTTGGCTAAAATACCTGGAATAATAAAGACGCCTTTGTCGTTTAGAATTTTATCGGCTTCTGTTGTAACGGGGCCGTTGGCACCTTCGGCCACAATCTTAGCTTTAATTCTGTCCGCGTTTTCTTCTGTAATCACGTTGGCCAATGCAGCGGGCACCATGACATCGACATCTAATTCGAGTAAGTCTTGGTTACTAATCGTGTCGGACTCAGGGAAGTCCATGACCGTACCCCGATCTTTCATATAATCAAGCAATTTTGTAATGTCTAAGCCATTTTTATTGTAGATACCGCCGTTAATATCAGACACAGCAAGGACTTTAACGCCTTGAAGGTCCAAGAATTTGGCGGTAACACTCCCTACGTTACCAAAACCTTGAATGGCCGCTGTGGGTGGCTTGCCTTTTACTTCAATACGGTCGAGTGCCATTTTGACACAATGGGCAACGCCACGGCCTGTGGCCTCACGACGGCCCAGTGAGCCACCAACCGCCACGGGTTTACCGGTTACAACACCTGGAACAGCATAGCCAATAAAGTTACTGTAGGTGTCCATAATCCACGCCATGGTTTGCTCGTTGGTGTACATATCTGGGGCTGGAATATCTTTTTCAGGGCCGATGAAACTTAGAATTTCAGTGGTATAACGTCGTGCCACGCGTTCCATTTCGGTGTGGCTCAGTTCTTCAGGAAAGCAACATACGCCCCCTTTAGCGCCACCAAAAGGTAGGTTTAACAATGAGCATTTCCATGTCATCCACATTGCCAAGGCAGCGACTTCACCCAGCTCTACTTCGTGATGAAAACGGATGCCGCCTTTGGTCGGTCCAAGGGACTGATCGTGTTGAACACGGTAGCCTGTAAATGTTTTGGTATTTCCGTTATCAAGCTTAATGGGTACCGAAACAATAAGTGCTTTACGAGGGTAGCGCAATCGCTCTAGTACGTGGCGATCAAGGTTAATGAGTTCGGCCACGTCATCGAGTTGGCGCTGTGCGTTGAGGAACGTCTCGTTACTATATTCTTTCATAAGAGGGGGTATCCTGCTTTTATATCGCTTAATGGGAGTTACATCTTGGGCTTTTCACTATAAAAAGTATGTGTCATTATGCTACAAGGACAAGCGACATGGCAATGCCGATGCGCATAAAGATGTGATGGATTTTAAGCCTATGATTTAGGGACTGAAGAGGAAAGGTAACGGTATCGATGCGACTGGATAAATACTTAAAAGTATCTCGGCTGGTAAAGCGTCGTACTGTGGCCAATGACTTGTGTAAGGGAGGTCATGTTAAAATCAACGGTACCTCAGCCAAGGCATCAAGTGAGGTTGCTGAAGGCGATGAAATGCAGATTCGTTTTGGGAGTCGCTTACGAAAAGTAAAGGTTCTTAAGGTTCCAACCAAGGCTGTGTCGGTTCAAGACGCGCCGAGCTTGTACGAGATGTTGGGCGAAGAAATTCTGGATCGCGATCTGTAATTAAAACACGTGATTAAAGTAGGGTGTTCCAATCAAAGCGATACGATAAAACTAGCCTTGTGACCACTTTAAACTCAAGGCCAAGCGGGGTATAATAGCCAGACATCAATATCGTTCTGTCAATTTGATTAAGGAACCATCCGCTATGTCCTCATATATCGATCATGTTTCGGCTCGTGAAATTTTAGACTCACGTGGTAACCCCACCATTGAAGTGGATGTGTATCTCTCAGGTGGCGTAACGGGTCGTGCTGCAGTGCCATCGGGTGCAAGTACCGGTGCGCGTGAAGCCATTGAAAAGCGTGATGAAGACAAAGGACGATACCTTGGTAAGGGCGTGCTTCAAGCCGTTGAGAACGTGAACGAGGTTATTTCTAATGAGCTCGTGGACCGTGATGCCTGTGATCAAGCCGAAATTGACCAGACGTTGATTAATGTGGATGGTACGGATGATAAATCCGGCTTAGGCGCCAATGCGATGTTGGGTGTGAGTTTGGCTGTGGCTCGTGCTGCTGCGAAAAGCAAAAAAATGCCATTGTATCGGTATTTGGGTGGCCCTTGGGCAAACACATTGCCTGTGCCGATGATGAATATTTTAAACGGCGGCGCACACGCTGATAACAACGTGGATATTCAGGAATTTATGATTTGCCCCGTGGGTGCCAGCTCCTTCTCTGAGGCGCTTCGTATGGGGACGGAAGTCTTTCACGTACTGAAAAAAGAACTCAAAGCCAAGGGCTTGGCCACAAGCGTGGGCGATGAGGGTGGCTTTGCGCCTAACTTGCGCTCAAGCAGTGAAGCACTCGATTTGATTTTACACGCCATTGATAAGGCGGGCTTTAACACCGACAGTATGAAACTGGCCTTGGATGTGGCGAGTTCCGAATTTTGGGACAAGACCCGTAAGTTATACCTGTTGCGTGGTGAAGGCAAGAAGTTGAAATCGGATGAAATGGTGGACTACCTTGCTGAGTTGGCACGTCAGTACCCGATTATCTCGATTGAAGACGGTATGGCTGAAAACGATTGGGGCGGTTGGTCACAACTAACCGATACCCTGAACGACAGCGTTCAGTTGGTGGGCGATGACCTGTTTGTAACCAACCCTGCGATTTTGGCTGAAGGCATTGAAAAAGACATTGCCAACAGTATTTTGATTAAAGTGAACCAAATCGGCACCTTGAGTGAAACCATGGCGGCCATTACCATGGCTCAGCAAGCGGGTTACACCACGGTGATCAGTCACCGATCGGGCGAGACCGAAGACACCTTTATTGCTGACTTGGCTGTTGCGGTCAACGCCGGACAAATCAAAACCGGCTCGGCATGCCGCTCGGAGCGCATTGCAAAGTACAACCAACTCTTGCGTATTGAACAAGAGCTGGGTGAGGCAGCTAAGTACCCTGGATTTGCTGCGTTTAAGCGATGTAATGGTGGTCAAAAAAAGCCGTATCAGCCCGCAATGCCTGTTTCATAACGTCTGTTTGCTTTTCCTAGCAATCGGTTCCAATTCTTAAGCCTTCCTTAAAAGAGGCGCTAGTTTGCATGAAAAGGGCGTATAATAGAGGTATGAGGTTCAGATGTATCGCCTCTAGCACCTTAAGTTAGGCTGCTATAATTCGTAAGAGACGTGTCCGTTTGAATTTAAAATCTAGCCGTTTGGTGGACAGACAAAACGGGCACACATCGCTACAATAAAGAGAGGCAAACGCATTGTTTCATCGTTTTCAACATTGATTGTTTGGTGTTGTAAATAAACGTATCGGAACGGGTGTGATTGTTGAAGAAACGAGGGAGTACTGCCGACACAATAACAGTAAGAATTAATGGGCCATTTGTATTTGAAATGAGCATTTCAAATAACGGGTTTTTTAATAAACCAACGTAACAGGCCTAAAGCATTAGTTTATATGAGGAC
>CAYGPY010000190.1:0-6011 GCA_964351765.1 uncultured Vampirovibrionales bacterium | reverse complement strand
ATTCTATATATATTTGAAAAAGGGTGTGTTTCAAAACTAAAAGAACAGTACAAAGTACCTTCAGCATTAAACGAATCCCCTACGCCTTTTTCTCATGCTGTGGTAGTGTATTGATGGTTGAGGATGTTTTATCGGATGTGCTGTTTCTTCGTTAGCTTAATGACTAACTTGTTTCATACACTTCAATTGACAATGTGGTTTGAAAAAACAAATGCAAATTAAACTAAAAACATTTTTGAGTACAAAAAAGAGTGGCTTTACACTTAATTCATTGCTATTTAGATTTTTTATTCTCTTTCTGATTCATACAGGTTTAGTAATTTTTCAGCTTGTAAGCATTTGCGTAACAGAGGTGAAAGCACCTTTTGTAAAAGAACAAATTGCTATGGAGGCGATTGAGACCTTAAATCGAAGTTACTGTCAGCATCTAGCCCGATTTACCGGTTATCATAATGTGCCAGCCCAAACTTGTATAGCTCTGAGAGATAGCTTATATGAACAAGCGATTAAATTATTTCCTGAAGATGATGGTATTCGGTTTGTTTGGTGGGGTCGATTTCAAGGGGCTGACTATATCAAGTATCAACACACTTCGTTTATTAATGACTATAAGAACGGAAGCTTTACTGAAGAAAAAAGAAAAAGATATAAAAAATGTTCAGATGAAATATATAATCAGTTAATCTCACTTGAAAATGTAAAAAAAATAAGAATCAAAAATTCTCGGCATAAATATCAAGAGCTATATGCTTGGTTTGCTGCTAGTTATATTAATTGGCGGACTTTAGTATATGGAACAATAGATCCTAAATCTGAAAAATTTCAAATGTATCTATCGGATAAGAATGAAATCATTAGGATGGAAAGCTTGTTGAATAATTATTCCTACATAGTAACAATATTAAAAAAATATGATCTTGAAAATATTGATAACTCAAAACAATGGAACAGCTTTTATACGTTTCTGATTAAAACTAATCAAATGATTGTTGTACACCAGTTGTACGAAGAACAATTTAATATAGCTGAGGGTAACCCGAAATTTGATTGTAAAAATACATATGTAAGAGATCGGGCTAAGTACATTCGAAAGCTTCAATGGCGTTTAAAATTTACTCAGATACCAGAGGGTTTTATAACTGCCTTAGATGCTCCGATAACGAAACATTATTCAGCAGTATTAAACGATTTATGTGGATTTGATTAAGAAAGCAATTATGACGACCTGACTGCTCCCCGAAAATTGATCGAGATCGAACGAGAGGAAATGGTCAACTTTCGAAAGACAAGGACAATTGATATTTTTCTGAGATAATAGCCCTATTAACTTCCCCTCTCACGGAGACACTCGCCCATGTCGTTTTGGTTTACTGAGTATCAGCAGGCTCGCAAGGACAATAGCAATACCAAGGAATCTAAGGATATTCTTGGTCTTACTGTGTTGGTGAATGATACCCTGTTTGAGAAAACATCCGAGTATCAAACCACCACCATCTATGACACCGACTACTTTGGCCGGATGCTCGTCATCGACGGCTACGTAATGACAAGCGAGCGCGACGAGTTTGTGTACCACGAAATGATCGCCCACATCCCCATGCTCGCCCACCCCAACCCAGAGCGCGTGCTTGTTATTGGCGGGGGCGATGGTGGTACCGTTCGTGAAATTTTAAAGCACCCCTGCGTAAAAGACGTGGTGCTCTGCGAGATCGATCAAGTGGTGATTGATGCCTGCCGTGAGTTTTTACCCACCATTGCCAGTGCCATTCAGACCAACAACCTTGACCCCCGCGTCACCCTGTTTGTGGGTGACGGCGCCGCCTACATTAAAGAACATCAAGACAATTTTGATATCATTCTGATCGACTCCTGCGATCCAGAAGGCCCCAGTGAAGCGCTGTTTGACGAAACGTTTTATCAACACGTCAAACTCGCCTTAAAAGACAACGGCATGATGGTCGCCCAAACCGGCTCGCCCTTTGCCCAAAGCAAAGAGTTTGCATGGGCCACGGGCATGCTAAGTAACGTGTTTGATTTGGTTGTACCCTACACGGCAGTCATCCCAAGTTACCCCGGTGGGCAATGGACATGGACATTTGCCAGTAAAGGACGCGGGCCATTGGAACACATTAATGATGATGTAGCCGCCGACATTGAACAGCACACCCACTATTACAACCGACAAATCCACCGTGCGTGTTTTGCATTGCCTAACTATGCACGCAAACTCGTGCGCAATAAATCACACTCTCAGTAATTTATTTCTAGCAACGTCGCTTTAAAAATCCAACATCAAGCTTACAATCTCAGGATTATTTTTTATGACCACTGACAACCGCAACCTATCCGGCCCGTTTCTTTCACGAGACTGGATGGGTTCCACAGACGCCAACAATGATAACGACTGGGTGATGGTGGGCATCCCCTATGACGGCACATGCAGCTACCGCCCCGGCACCCGCTTTGCACCCGAAGCCATTCGCTTAGCCAGTTGGGGATTAGAAACCTACTCGCCGATTCAGGATAAAGACCTCGAAAACGTAAACTACATCGATGCCGGTGATTTAGAATTACCCTTTGGCAACCGTGATAAGTCACTCCAAATTATTGAATCCAACGCCAGAGACGTTTTGAAACAAAACAAGCGCTGGTTTGGTATTGGTGGCGAACACTTGGTAACGTGGCCGGTGATTAAAGCCTACGTTGAAAAATACCCCGATCTGGCCATCCTTCATTTTGATGCCCATGCTGATTTACGTGATGACTACTTGGGCGAGGAACTCTCGCACGCCACCGTATTGCGCCGATGCGTGAATGCCTTAAAGCCAAACAGCTTAGTGCAAATTGGTATCCGTAGTGGCCCCGAAGAAGAATGGCAATGGATGCGAGACAACGACACAATAGCCACAGACATCACCGATATCCAACGCTATAAAGAGAGACTCGGTAATCGCCCTGTGTTTATTACCGTGGATTTAGACGTGCTAGACCCAAGTGTGTTACCTGGAACAGGCACCCCCGAACCCGGCGGACTCACCTTTAACGAGTGGCACGAATGGCTACTGGCCTTTAAAGGCTTAAACGTAGTCGGTGCCGATGTGGTTGAACTGTCCCCACACTACGACACCAGCGGTGTCTCCACAGCCGTGGCCACCAAGGTCATTAGAGAGTTACTTTTGTTCTCTAATTAATAATTTTATTTTTTAAAAGCTGATTCATTAACCGGAGATAGAGTTATTAGTTTTGTCGGTAGACTTGGGTTGGTTTTATTTTGGCGCCTTTGCGAATGAGTAACCAGTAAAACAATTGGGCGTTAAACAAGTCGCAGTCTTCAACATTAAGCCAGTCCAGATCTTCCCAGTAAAAATGCCCACTGGCCGTGGTCTGATCAAAGCCGTCATCATAGAGATCGTCATCGCTGTCCATCTCATCACAGCCCGACACCTTGGCAAAGGTGCAGTCAGTAATATCATCAATGGCCAACCAAATATCTCGGCTGTCTAAAAACCATAAATCGAGCACATTGAGCGAGTTAGCCAATGGTGCATGTGACGACGAACGCATACACGCGCCCGAATCGTCCCGTGGAGCGGGCGACATCGGTGACATAAATTTATTTCCCCTTCGATTGGAAATAAAGCAACTTGAAATTTATTTGATTGTAGGGCAGAAGCCCATTCTTTGAATTGACATAATTCAACAAAAAGTCAAAACCGTTAACGAAACTCAACTCTGATGTGAGTTAAAAAACGTTAGTGACGTTGCCTGATGTGTTGATATCCTTATAGTGCCATAGAAGCAAACCCTCTTGCCTCCTCCATGTTCAGCATGTTCTGTCCGATTTTCAGACAAACACTCACATCCTACAGATGCTGGAGAAATCATGACAGACAGAAAAACGCGATGTTTAGTCTTTCTGAGCCGCATTACTTGGCTTGCCAGCCTCTTCGCTGCCCCACATCGTCAGGCTGTCATGGCTCACGTCATCCAGCACACACCAACTCATATCACTCTCTTTTAAATTGGTACCTTCGAGGTTTGCGCCGGTAAAGTTTGCATCTCGCAAATCCATTTTATTAAGTTTGGAACCCGAAAAATCAGCCAAAGCAAAGTTAGCCAATTGAGCTGTCGTTCCTGTCAACACTGATTCCACAAAGCTAGCGGCTTCACAATTGGCTTGGTATAAATCAGCGTGGAGTAATTCCACTTCATCTAAATTTGCCTGAAACAAATCCGCTTCACGAAATGAGGCGCGGGAAAGATTACACATCACCAAGGAAGCTTCCGTAAGATACGCAAAATCAAACCCACAGGAAGACAAGTTACAATTACTAAAATTAAAGCCGGATAAGTCTTTGCCTGTAAAGTCGAGACCCGATAAATCGAGCTTGGAATATGACATTTTTTGACGCAAGTCCTGAAAAGCCTCACGACTTTCTTCAGTAGGGCCCGTCAGCACATCAAACCAGTCTTGTTTGTCCATTGCGTCAATTGAATGCGTTGCCATCATGAAGGGTTCCTTGCTTGTGTCATTATAAGTGAGTAACATCTATAGGCATTGAACCGAAAAACCAGTCTCAATACAAGCCCTTCGTGCTTTGATAATATGAACGAATCCTTAATTTTTTCTGCACAGACCATGTATTTCACCCTAAACAGCTATAATAAAGGTAGTTGAACCAGCTATCAAAGGAGTCTACCCCCATGTTTAATAGTAGTAACCCCGTGTTAAGCGACAATCTAATCAAGCGCAGTGGCGGTGTCATTTCCACTGATGGTCAAATGACCATTCAGGGTACAGCCACGAAATCCCTAATTTTATTAATGCTTGCGATGATTACCGCTGGTTTCACATGGACACAAGTATTTGCAGGACAAATGCCTACAATGTGGTTGATGTTTGGTGGTATTGGCGGCTTAGTGGTGGCTATTTTCACTTGCTTTAAGCCTGATATGTCACCCATTAGTGCTCCTATTTACGCCCTTCTTGAAGGCTTAGTTCTCGGTGGTGTGTCGGCGATGTATGAAGTCGGTGGCTTTGAAGGCATTGTAATGCAAGCCGTTGCCCTGACCTTTGGTACCGCTTTTGTGATGTTCTTTCTCTACCAGTCTCGCATTATTAAGGTCACCGAGAAGTTTCAAAAAGGAATGATGGCCGCCATTGGTGGCATTATGGTGCTTTACCTTATCTCCTTTGTCATGGGCTTCTTTGGTGTTCAGATTCCGTTTATTTATTCCAATGGCCCTATTGGCATTGGCTTTAGCTTCTTGGTGGTGGGGATTGCTGCACTCAGCCTCACACTCGATTTTAACCGCATTGAAAAACTGTCTGATAGTGGTGCGCCAAAGTATATGGAGTGGTACAGTGCTTTTGGGCTGATGGTGACCCTTGTCTGGTTGTACTTAGAGATGTTGCGCTTGCTTTCAAAATTGAGAAGTCGCAACTAAATTTTTGCACTAACCAGTTGTAACAAGATGGTTGATCCCCTTGGTTTTTAAGGCAATTTAAACGATAATAGAGCCATTCGTGTATGGTTGTTTTAGTTCCCCACGAAAGGCTCTATTTCTTATGCCCACCACACTTCCCCCATCAGCTGACATTGCAATAAACCCCAGCACCGTGATTCCTCAAGGCGAGGCGCTCGCTGAGTTGCTGAAGCAATTTAATATCCGCCCCAATGAGTATGATCTCATCAAGGAAGGGATGGCACCCATTGGTCGCGTTCCTAACTTTACTGAACTGGCTATGTTTAGTGTGCTTTGGAGTGAGCATTGTTGCTATAAACACTCCAAGCATTTACTGAGAAAACTCCCCAACAAAAGCCCCCGTGTGCTTCACGGTCCGGGTGAAAATGCGGGTGTTGTTGATATTGGCGATGACATTCAAATCGCCTTTAAAATTGAAAGCCACAATCACCCAACTGCCGTTGAACCGTTTCAAGGTGCCACCACGGGTGTGGGCGGTATCTTGCGTGATATCTTTACGATGAACGCACGCCCCATTGCCAACC